>CAYQYJ010000192.1:0-7061 GCA_964421605.1 uncultured Ardenticatenaceae bacterium
AGGAAGGAGGGTTCATTGAGCAATTTGAGCATAAAGCCGGCATCTTCTTCGGTTAGTTCGCGCAGCGTCAGTCGTTCCGTGTCCAGGATTTTCATAATCCCCACTACGCCAGGATTGCCAGAACTTTGCCTGGTAGTTCGACAAACAAGTTCTGTGGAGTTCGCATCTGAGGATGCGAACGGCGGGTATCCTTCGGTGAAATCAGGACAAGTTCTGAGGATACCCGCTCCTCAATCTACCAATTTGTCCTCGATGGGACACTAATGTTTCGTCAAGCATAAAACGATGGAAACGCACCGTAGGATAAGACGCTGTCTTGTCTGGTCAATTCAGCGAATTGACCTACAGCTTACTATCAAAATACGCTTGACAGAACACTAGCGCGTGCGGGCTATCAGGGTGGCGTTTTCTGGGCCTTCTTTGTTCCACAAAAATTCCCAGCCAGCAAAAGCGGCGGCCAGTTCGCCCGGGTGGAGCAGGTAGGCGGGGTTGGCTTGGGGGGCGGCAGCCAGAACGCCTGTGTGTCGCGTTTCGTAGAAAAGCAAGCCACCGGGTTTGAGGGCGCGGCGCAGTTGGGGAAACAGGCGGCGATCCAGGAAACGAAAGACGCAGATAAGGTCGAAGGCAGCCGGCGGCAAGACCCATTCATCCAGGTCTAGCTGCACCCAGGCAATCTGGCGAGCCAAGCCTTGCTGCCGCGCGGCGGCAGCGGCAATCCGCAGCGCCGCCAGACTGGCGTCTACGGCTAATACGCGATAGCCGCGCGTCGCCAGCCAGATGCTATTCTGCCCCAAGCCGCAAGCCACGTCCAGCGCCCGCCCGCCGCAGAGGTGGGCGGCGTGCGCCGGCAGCAGCGGGTGCGGCGGCGGCAAGGCGGCTGTCTGCGCAGACCAGTCCGCCCACTTCTTGTCCCAGCGCGCCTGATCCGCCTGGCTCATAGCACCTGATCGCGGTGCCCGAAGCCCTGGCTGTTGTCTATCAGGTAAAGGCGGGTGGGCGTGAGGCGGTACCAATTCACCTGAGCAAAGGCGCGCTGAATGGGGGGGGGCGCGTCTTGCAGGAATGGGAAGCGCGTTTTGTAGAGCGTGATAGCCATTTCCCGCGCCGCGCCCGTTAGCTGTTGCACGCGCCCTTCTAGCTGCACCCCCTTTATCTCCCGCCAGTCGGCGTAGTCTGCCTGAATGGTGGCTGCTGCCTGGGGATTGATGGCGATGTTTTGCGCGTGGCGGGTATGCCCTGCCGAGAGGAAGATGAGGTCAAAGCCGCTGTTGACGTAAAAAACGGCGGCAGCCCATAAGTCGGTGGGGGTGCAGGTTGCCAGGGTGAGGACGTGGCGTTGTTGTAAGTAGGCCAGGGCGGCAGCGCGCAGTTCGTTATTCATGGGCGGCTTTGCCTCCAGCCCAGCGGGTGAACAGGTCGTGGGGGAGTTCGATGTCTAGCAGGTCAAGGGCGCGGTTGACGGTCTGGTTGATGATGTCGTCCAGCGTTTGGGGGCGGTGGTAAAATGCCGGCATGGGCGGGGCCACCACCGCGCCCATCTCAATCACCTGCTGCATTAAGCGCACGTGCCCCAGATGCAGCGGGGTTTCGCGGGGCATCAATACCAGACGCCGCCGATCCTTCAATACCACATCCGCCGCGCGCGTCAGCAAATTGTCACTGTAGGAGTTGGCAATCGCCGCCAATGTCTTCATAGAGCAAGGCAGCACCACCATGCCATGCGTGCGAAAAGAGCCAGACGAAATGGCGGCGGCGATGTCGCGAAAGCGATAGGTTACGTCCGCCAGCGCCATGACCCGTTCGGCGGTGTAATCTGTTTCCAGACCGATGGTTTGGGCGGCGGCGGCGCTCATCACCAGGTGCGTTTCTACATCTGGCAGTTCAGCCAACACTTGCAGCAGGCGAATGCCATAGATGACGCCGCTGGCGCCCGATATGCCCACAATGATGCGTCTGGCGGGCGGGTGGGGCGTCGTCTCAGATTCCGTTAATTCAAATGGGTTAGAATGTGTCATGCGTGTTGCGTCCATTTCAGTATAATGGGCTAAACTCTTTATCAAGCATTGTAGGGGATAGTTAACGAAAAACCAATGAAGAAGGCCATTTGGGCGGCGTAGTGGCTTTTATGTGGACGAACGCCGCGTTGGAAACAATCTGGGAACACCTTATGTCAATGAAATCATTGTTTGTAACCGAACTCAAGAATGGGGATAAGCTGGTAGACGAGCCATTTCTGCTGCGCGACGTTATCAGCCGCACGACGAAGGACGGACAGCCGTTCTTACGCCTGATCCTTAGCGACAAGACCGGACAGGTAAATGGGGTGTTCTGGGATGTGCCGGCGCAAATCCAACGGTGGGCGCGCGTGGGGCAGGTCGCCCTGGTCGAAGGGCGCGTCAGCGTCTATCGCAATGCGCCGCAAATCATCATCACCGATATGGCTGCCCATACCGCGCCCAATATGCGCGATTTTTTGCGCACCAGCAACCGTTCGCGCGAGGAGATGATCGCCGAACTCCGTCAGGAAATTGAAGGATTGCAATCTCCGTGGCGGGAACTGCTGAGCCGCATCCTGCTGGACGAAAGCTTTTTGCCCCAGTTTGCCGACGCCCCGGCCGCCCGCCGCATGCACCACGCTTACCTGGGGGGTCTGCTGGCGCACACCTTGAGCATGGTGCGCCTGGCGCGCATGATGGCTGATCATTACCCCTACGTGAACAAGGATTTGCTGGTAGCCGGCACGCTGCTGCACGACATGGGGAAGGTGTATGAGTATAGCACGGATGCCGGCATTGCCGTCTCCGACGACGGGCACATGGTGGGCCATATCTTGCGCGGGGTGATTATCGTGGAAAAAGCCGCCGCCGAAATAGAGGATTTCCCCCCCGAACAACTGCGAAGCCTGGTGCATCTCATCGCCTCCCATCATGGGCAAATGGAATGGGGCGCACCCGTGACGCCTAAAACGTTAGAAGCGGTGCTGCTGCATCAGATAGATTTGCTGGACAGCCGCGTCCAGGGGTTCCTCGACTTTTTGAGCGAAGATGCTGGCGGCAGCGACTGGAGCCAGAAGCCCAGCCCTATGTTTGGCAGCTACTTGCAGCGTCCGGCAGAGTTCAACCAAGATGAAGGGTAAGCTGGCGACGACGCTACGGCTGTACTTCATACGCCATAAATAACGGATCCAATTGGCTGCGGTAGCGATAGAACACCTGGTAACGCCCCTCTGGATAGGCAGCGCGCACAAAATCCAACTCCGCTATCCTTTCCGGCAAGAAAATAAAGATGGCAGAGCCTTCTAAGGGCCAATCCGGCGCGGCTTGCAGCGGCGCTGGTACGTCAACGCCCTGCATCTGCGGGTTGATGAAAGGAATTGTGGACAGGCTGGCATACCCCATGCGCGGGAATCCAAAGAAATATACCTCTTGCGCCGGATCATCCTGGCTATGCAAATAGGCGGCAATCTCGGTAGCCGCTTCGGTGTTTAAGCCCCCCAAAATGTAACTTTTGTACACTTCGCCAAAGTAATAGTGTACGTCGGTCCACATCAGCCAGAGCATGGCTGAAGCCAGGACGACTGCCAGCAGCCGCCGGTATTCGGGCCACAGGCTGCGCAGCCAGCGCCACAGCAGACCCAGGGGGAGGACCAGCAAAATGGCTACCAGGGGCATCGCCACGATGTAGCGCTGCGACGCGGGCGGGTCCTGGCTGAAACCGCTGAGAAAAACGACGGAGATCAGGGGGAGCAAGATGAAGAGCGTGCGCAAGCCAATTTGCCACAAGGCAATGAAAACGCCCACGAGAAACAACGCGCCAGCGCTGCCCAACAGCAAAGGGACGCCCGGATCGTACAGAAGGCGCAGCGGCAGTTGGGTGAAACCCAGAGCCGCTTTGACCATCTGTTCCCGAATAATCTGGCTGGCGGGCAGTCCGGTCAGGGCTATTTCATTAGCCAGCCACCCCTGAAAAATCGTGACGCGGTTGATGGGCGCGGAAAACTCTTCAGGATGGCTCAAGAAGAAAAGCCCCAACGGCAGGAAAATCATCAGGGCTACGAAAGCGGACAGCGCCAGGTCCGGAAAGCGCTGTTTGAACTGCGCCCGCTGCGTCAAAAAGGCAACTACCGCCCAAATGAGGAAAAGGACAGGCACAACGCGCACAGCCACGTAGAAATATTGACCGATGCCCAGGGCAATGCCGGCAACCACAAACGAAACCCGCCGCCCGGTTTTCCAGCCATGCCATAATCCGGCCATGCCCACGGTGGCAAACAGCCCATCAAAGATATTGTTTAAACCAATCCGGCTAAAATGAATGTGATAGTGGGAAGCCAGCAAATAAGCCGCCGCCAACGCCGCCGTGGGACGGTCAAACAACGCCCGCGCCAGCCAATAGACGCCCACCACGCCAAACGCCCCTGCCAGGGCTGACGGAATACGCAACGCCTCCGCCGTGTTTCCAAAGAAAGCAACGCTCAAACTGGTCAGGGCAAAATAAAGCGAAGGAAAGGAGAACCAGCCGACGGTCAAGGGATTGTTGGCTCTGCCATCCAGGAACTGCACTGCCGTCAACCCCACAGACCCCTCATCACCAGACAGCGTGGTCGGAATTTGGGCTGTGCCCGTTCCCCGCAGCAGATAAGCCCCCACCAGCAACCCCACCGTCAGCAGCAGGTCCAGGCGACTGATCTTAAGGGGCTGTTCCCGCTGCCATTTGAGACTGCCCGCGACCGCCATGCCTGCGGCAATCAGCCAGGCGCTCCAGGTGACAAAGGGCAGCGGGCTTTGCAGCGCGGGACCTGCCGCCCAATGCGCCATGACGGCGTAACAGGGGGCCAGGATAAGCAAAATGAGCTGCCAGGCGCGGATATCCAGAAAGCGGCAGATGCGCCAGACGGGGGGCACCAGCCAGGCTGGCGGGGTCTGCCGCGCAATTGTCTGTGTGCCCAGGAGAAACGCGCCCAATCCCAAGAACATTACCAGGTAGACGCGGGGGCGGATTTCTGCCGGCAATTTGGGGTAAACGGCCTGCCCCATCATAATCAGAACCAGCCCTCCTAGCAGCAGCGCCGTGATGGACAGCCGCAGCATGGGCATGGTGAAGATTGTGGGGAGCGCGGCGGGCGGGGCGCTGGAAAGGGGTGCGCCTGTTGCCGTTGTTTCATCTGGCGACGCGGCTTCTGCCGGGTCTGCCAGCACTGTTTGTGGCGCGGCTGTCCGCAGCGACAGCCATCGCTGCCGCAGCCGGGTCTGCCAGTGAGGCCTTGTTTTGGCGGCTGACTGCCGGAACCAGGCGCGATAGAGCCAATAAAGCCCAAATGCAGCCAGAGGAAGCAGCCAGAGATAGAGGAGTTCAATGGGCATAAAGGTTTCGCTCTCTGTCAGATTTTTGCGGACCGGGGGCAATCAAAGTTCGGAAACCCGCCGGATCGTCTTAATTATTGACCAGGCGTGCTAATTGGGCAATGTTGTCCAGCAATTCTCAGTTTGAACGAATTCTCCCCTCCTTTTCTGAAGGGAGAGGGGGGAACCCCATCCCCAACCCCCTTCCCCCAGGGAGAAGCGGGCTTTTAGAGAGGGTGAGGGGCGCTGCGCGCCCCTCGCCCTACGTTACCCCTCCCCTGGCAAGGTTCAAGGGCGACTTTTGCCTTACATTGTCCTTGCTCTGGCAAGGTGAATAAAATATTGAACGGGTGTTCGAGGGGTGGTTTTGCCGGCAAATCGGGGTAATTCTGGCGAGTATTAAGGTTGCCTGGCGTTTCACGGGGCAGATGCGAAGCGCGCAAAGGAAAACCAGGGAGTCCTGGCGGGAGTGCGCTGTTTCTGTTGATGTGGGAGAAAGATTACAAAAGTCTGGCGCGCCTGATCCGGGCGTCTTTGCGGTAAGTAAATATTAATTCTGTTAAAATCTGCCGGCATGACGCCAGAAATCACCGAACTCGTGCAAACGCTTCATGACAACCGGGGCCGGGTGGTGCTGGTTACTGCCGGCGCGGGCAGCCAGGCGTTAGCCTGGATTTTAGGCGTGCCGGGCGCTTCGCGCACGTTGCTGGAAGCTCTGGTTCCCTATGACTGGGCTGCTTTTGATGATTTTTTGGGACAAACGCCGGACAAATATGTAGCCGCCAGTACGGCGCGGTTGATGGCGGGGCGGGCGTTCAGCCGCGCCCGCTGGCTACACCGCGCTGAAGACCATCTGGTGGGGCTGGCGTGCACGGCAGCCATTGTCACTGACAGACCCAAACGGGGCGCGCACCGCGCTCACATAGCCACCTGGCAGACGGAACGGATCGTCTGGCAGCGGTTGGAGTTGGAAAAAGGGGCGCGCGAACGGGCTGCGGAAGAAGACCTGGTTAGCCGGCTGATGGTAAATGCGCTGGCGGGCGCGTTTGGCATCCCATCGGCCTTGTCGCTCCCCCTGGGCGCCGGCGATTCCCTGGACACCAACGCCACTGACCTGGTAGCTCTGGCGCGTCAGGTGTATCGTCACCAGATTCGCTGCTTCCAGTTGCAAGCGGATGGTCTGGCTAACGGCCAACCCACGGGACCGCTGCTCATCCTGTCCGGCTCTTTCAATCCCTTGCACGAAGGGCATTTGCAGTTGGCCCGCGTCGCCAGCAGCATCACGGGTCGTCCACCAGCATTTGAACTAACCGCCGTCAATGCGGAGAAACCCGCGCTGGTGGAAGCGGATATTTTGCAGCGCATGGCGCAGTTTGCCGGACGCTGGTCCGTGCTGGTAAGCAATGCCGCCACTTTTGCCGCTAAGGCGGAGATTTATCCAGGGGCTATTTTCGCAGTGGGGTTTGATACGGCTGTGCGGGTCTTGCAGCCGCGTTTTTATGAAGGGAGTGAGGCCAGGATGACGGCGGCGCTGACGCGAATGCGGGAGTTGGGTTGCCGCTTTCTGGTCGCCGGGCGGGAGGATGAGGCGGGGAACTTTCACGAAGCCAGCAGCCTGAACGTGCCGGCAGCCTTCGCCGATCTTTTCCAGCCTATTCCCAGCCGGCGCTTCCGGCTGGACATTTCCTCGACTCATTTGCGGGCCACCGGGCAGCGGGG
>CAYQYJ010000193.1:0-7060 GCA_964421605.1 uncultured Ardenticatenaceae bacterium
GAATCCCACTTAACTCGCCATTTGAGAGGGATTTCTCGCCGCAGAGCCTACCCTGAGTTTGTCGAAGGGGCTCGAAATGACAGGTTTTTAACTGGTTTTCACTGATGGCGGTAACCAGGGTTATTTGTGGTTTAGCGGAGAGGTGAAGCGGATGGAATATCGTTTTTTAGGACGCACGGGAGTGGGGGTTTCCAGTTTGTGTTTTGGCACGATGTCGTTTGGCGGGGATGCGGATGAGGAGATGTCGGGGAAGTTGTTTGGGCGATGCCGCGATGCCGGCATTAACTTCTTCGACTGCGCCAACATTTATCAGGGCGGGCGTTCTGAGGAAATTTTGGGGCGACTGATTGCCGGCAGCCGCGACGAACTGGTCCTTACCAGCAAGGTCTTTTTCGCCACGGGCAGCGACGTCAACGCCAGAGGCGCTTCCCGCCGCCATATTATGCAGGCGATAGCGGACAGCCTGCGGCGGCTGCAAACGGATTACATTGATCTGTACTTCATCCACCGCTTTGACGAACGCACCCCACTGGAAGAAACGCTGCGGGCGCTGGATGACCTGGTGCGGCAGGGTAAGGTGCTTTACCTGGGGGCCAGCAACTTTGCCGCCTGGCAGGTGGCGAAAGCGCTGGGCATTTCCGCCAGGGAGGGGTGGAGCCGCTTTGAATGCCTGCAGCCGATGTATAATCTGGTTAAGCGGCAGGCGGAAGTGGAAATCCTGCCCCTGGCAGCCGCCGAGCAGCTAGGCGTCATTCCCTATAGCCCCCTGGGCGGCGGCTTACTGACAGGCAAGTATGGCCGTGACCGTCGCCCCGAAAGCGGGCGGCTGGTAGAAAACCGCATGTACCAGACGCGGTATGGGGATGAGTGGATCATGGACGCGGCGGAGGCGTTTGCAGCGTTGGCGCGGGCGCGCGGCTACGAGCCAGCGGCGCTGGCGGTGGCCTGGGTGGGCAGCCACCCCGCGGTGACGGCGCCCATTATTGGGGCGCGTAACCTGGAGCAGTTGGAAGGGTCGCTGGCGAGCGCCGATATAACCATGACGCCAGAACTGCGGGCGGAGATCGCGGCGCTGTCGCCAGAGCCGCCGCCGGCCACGGATCGCAACGAAGAACGCACGCCGTATAACTATGGTCTGCGCTAAAGGGAGTTCTGGTGAGCAGGTTCATGATGGGACAAGAAGGGAATCACAGATTTCGCAGATGGCGCAGATTTAGAGGAGATAGGGATGATTAGACGCTTTGTTTTGTTCATGTTTATGACCGCCTGGCTGGCGGCGTGCGGGCAGGGGGAAGGGACGGTAGAGCCAACGGCTGCTGTCGTTACAGAAACGGCGGCGGTGGTGGTGGTCGTACCAGCGACGGAAACCAGTGCGCCGGCAGCTACGGATACGGCCGTGGCGGCGGTAGAGGCTACCGCGCCAGCCGCGGCGGCAGCGACGTCCACGACGGCTGCGCCGACCAGCGCGCCTGCGCCAGCAACGGCAGCGCCTACAGCGACGGCAACGGTGCAAAGCGGTACTCCCAGCGGGCGGACGGATGCCGGCATCTTCTACCTGGGCCAGCCGGACGCGCCCGTAACCGTGCGCGACTATTCCGACTTCCTCTGAAGCACCTGCCGCGCCTACGTGTTAGGCGCAGAGGTGGAGATTATCGAAACGTACGTCTCTACGGGTCAGGTGAAAGTGGAGTTCTCGCCCATACTGGATTTGGGACCAAACAGCCTGAATGCGGCAGCAGCAGCCTACTGCGCGGGTTTTCAAAATCCGATGGCTTTCTGGGAACTGCACGATACGTTCTTTGCCAACCAGGGCGAAGTTTACCGCGCCGATCGGGATTACTTCGTGAATGCAGCGGCGGCAGCGGGCGCGGATCAGGCAGCTTTCGCCAGTTGTTATGATGGCGGCGAGGCGCACGCCCTTGTCAGCGAGCATGACAGCGCGCGTCGCCGCGCCAACATTTCTATCCGCCCCACGATTGACGTCAATGGGCAGCTTCTATTTGGGGCGCAGCCTTTTGCCGCGTTTGCCCAGGCCATTGAGGCGGCGCTGCCCTGAGAGGACTGTGTGATGGAGATTTCGCTGCAAGATAAGGTGGCTATTGTGACGGGAGCGGGGCAGGGGTTGGGGGAGGCGATTGCCCACGCTCTGGCGGCGGCGGGGGCAAAGGTGGCGGTAAACGATTTGAACCCGGATCGGGCGGAGCGGGTGGCGGCGGCAATCCGCGCGGCGGGCGGCGCAGCCATTGGCGTGATGGCGGACGTCAGCAATAAGTTCCAATGTGTGTCGTTGGTAGAAGCCGCGCGGGAGAAGTGGGGGCGGCTGGATGTGTTGGTGAATAATGCCGGCATTGAACCCGTCTCCCCCATCCTCACCATGGACGAATGGGATTGGACCCGCTGCATTGATGTGAATCTGAAAGGTACTTTCTTTATGAGCCAGCTTGTGGGGCGGGTGATGGCGGAGGAGAACCAGGGGCGCGGCGGGGCTATCGTGAATATCAGCTCTATCGCCGGCGTGGAAATTCCCCTGATGCACCGCGCCGCTTACTGCGCCAGCAAAGCCGGCATGGTGGGTTTTGCCCGCGAGTGCGCCCGCGAATTCGCCGCCTTTGGTGTTCGCGTGAACACCGTTGTGGCGGGCGTCTTTATCACCCCCATGACCGAAAAAGCGCGCCAGAATCCAGCCATGATGGAAAAGTGGATGCGCGAAATTCCCATGCAGCGGCTGGGGGATGCGGACGAAATTGCCCGCGCCGTGCTTTTCCTATGTTCGGATGCCGCCAGCTATATGACGGGCAGTACAATCACCGTGGACGGCGGCAAGGTTATGCGATAGACGCCCAGACTGCTTTTGGGCTATAATGGATGTTTGTCTGCCAACTCATTGGCTTCTCGCCGGGCAACTTGACCCGGCGCTGGTCACAGCTTTTTAGGGAATCGTGATGGTTTATTCCCCCTCCGCGCGCTTTGGACTTTGACAGATTCAGCCGGCGAGAGGGGGGTGTTCACAGGGAATAGCTTGCGCGAGTTGTTTTTGCCAACACCTCAGCAGACTGCCATAGCCAATACTGGTTTACTGGATGGGTGTTAACCAGCCTACTTACGGGTAAGCCAGATTGTGAATAATAGTTATCCATGAAACGTTGTTTTTTCTCCATTCTCCTGTTGTTTTGGGGACTGTCTGCTGTTGGCTGCGGCCCTTCTACGGGTACGCCTACGCCTGCGCCAGCGACAATGGTTGCTGATCCAGCCACCACGCCCAGCCCGACGCCGATAGCGACTGCCAGCCCACCTATGCCGGCGACGCCGACGCCGCTGCCCTCCCCGGTTCCGTCCACGCCGGCTGACCTTTCCCTATCCCCTGACGGGATTCTCATTTATCCCGCAGCGCCTGTCTATGAGGGCGACCGCGTCACTTTTGAGGTGGTGGCGGAGGTGCCTGAGGAGGTAGCGGCGCGGGACGTGGCAGTACACGTTTATGTCAATGACGAACTGTTGGTGGATGACCGTCTAAACGGCAGTAATTTGGGCGGGGACGGGGTAGGGTTGTACCCCTGGGTCTGGAACCCAGTGGGGCAGGCAGGCACGTATACGGTGACTGTGACCCTGGACCCCGAGGACATGATTCGCGCTGGCGACGAGAACCCGCAGAATAACCAGGCGGTTACGTGGCTGGTGGTGGAGCCGGCGGAGGAGATGCCGGCATCCTTAGCCAACGCTTCCTGGATTGTGGCCGAAAACGACTGCTGCCGCGTACACGTCGTCAGCGGCACGGCAGCCGAACGCGACCTGAACGACCTGTTGGCGTTGACGGATGAGGCGGTGTCCCATGCGGCCGCGCGCCTGGAAGAACAGCCTGACCGGTTGCTGCATGTGTATTTTGTGGATCGGGTCATTGGGCAAGGGGGGTACTCCGCCGGGCCAACGCTGGTGGTGTCCTATCTGGATCGGGCTTATGCCGGCACAGGTCTGCGCGAAGTGGCTATTCACGAAGCGGTGCACGCCATTGATAGCCAGTTTGCGCCGCAACGGATCACCTTCCTGGCTGAAGGCGTGGCTGTCTGGGTGACGGGCGGTCATTACAAGCCAGAGCCAATTGACGAGCGAACAGCCGCTCTGCTGGAGCTAGACGAGTACGTCCCGCTGACGCAGCTAATTAACGACTTCTACCCGCACCAGCACGAGATCGGTTACCTGCAGGCAGCCGGGTTCATCAACTATCTGGTTAACGAGTATGGCTGGCCCGCTGTGCGCGCCTTCTACGCGGACGTGACGGGCGAGGGGGCGGCGACGCTGGCGGAAGCGGTTGATACACAACTTCAGCGGCACTTCGACATCACGCTGGCGCAGCTTGAGATTGAGTGGCTGGCATACCTGGGGCACATCCGGCCCGGCAAAGAGGTCGTGACAGACCTGGCGACGACAATTCGCTACTATGACACCATGCGCCTATATCAGGCTGCTTACGATCCTACCGCCTACTTCTTGACTGCCTGGCTGCCCGCGCCGCAGCAGGCAGTAGAGCGGGGCATCACGGCTGACCTGACCCGCCACCCGCAAACAGAAGTGAACGTAGCCCTGGAAGCGATGTTGGGGGCGGCGGATCGGGCTCTGCGCGCTGGCGATTACAACCGCGCCAATGTTATTCTGGAAAGTGTGGAACGAGTTCTGAAATACGACGGCGCTTTCCTCGATCCCCTGGCAAATAGCTACTTGAGTATTGTGCGCACCCTGATTGCCAACGGTTATATGGCGCAGCAAATAGATTTGCGCGGCAGCCAGGCTATCGTCGTCGCCAATCAATCCCACTCCACCCGCTTGCGGCAGCTTGTCCTCATCCTAAACGACCAGACCTGGACCTTTTCGCAGTAAAATTGAAATGCTCCGAATTGCTTGGGGAAGGTGAAGTATTTTTTAATTTATGCTACAATCGCTTTGATTTCCTTTTGGCAACCTGTCTCATAACGTGTCCATCACAAAGCTTGCTGCCAAAATCAAGTAAAGAGGAGAGATTTTTCAATGATTGAGGTCGAAATTGATAGCATTCGGATTAGTCTAATCTCGCAACATCGCATTGTGATGCTGCGCGAAATGGATGGAGAGCGGCAGTTGCCCATCTGGATTGGCCCATGCGAAGCGGAAGCCATCACCATTGAATTGCAGGATACGGAAATCTCTCGCCCTCTGACGCACGATCTGCTGAAGAATGTCATTGAGCAGCTTCAAGGCAAACTCTCCCACATCCTGGTCAGCGAACTGCGCAACCAGGTGTTCTATGCCCGGCTGGTGATTGACGTGCGCGGGCAACAAATGGAAATAGATTGCCGGCCTTCTGACGCCATTGCCCTGGCTGTACGCGCCAAAGTTCCTATTTTTGTGGGTGAATCCGTCATGGACGAGGTTGGCGTCTTGCCTGAACCAGATGTCAGCCGCAAAGAAGAACCAACCATCTCTGGTGAAGAAAAGCTAGATGCTTTTATGGACTTTGTAGACACGCTTGATTTCGACGATTTTGTAGAAGATTAACGTCGTACAGACGAGGCGCGCCGGGTCGCCATAACGTTGCCGCCGCTGGCCCCAATCTGAATCAAGCTGCTTTGCGCCATAAACATCTAACGGATGTCGCCAAAGCAACCGCCCAACTAAAACGTGGAACGTAAACGCCGCTTACGTTTCACGTTTTAATTTTGTCGCCTTATGGAAACCATCGAAAGATTACCACCGCAAAGCATAGACGCGGAAGAAGCCGTTTTGGGTTCGCTGCTGATCGATCCCGATGCCATCCACGACGTAGCCACTTTCCTCAAGCCGGAGTCGTTTTACCGCGAGCAAAACAAGTGGATTTATGAAGCCATTCTCAACCTCTATGAAAGGCGGGAACCGGTTGACCTGATCACCCTCACGGAAAAGCTGAGCAAGAACAATCAACTTGGCGAAATGGGGGGCGAGGCGTACCTGATCAGCCTGATCAACACCGTGCCTACTTCGGTCAACGCTGAGAGCTACGCCCGCCTGGTGGAAGCGGCAGCCATGCGCCGCAAAATGATCAAGGCGGCCAGCGCCATCGCCAATCTGGCTTACGACGAAACAGAAGACATCGAGATCGTCATTGATCGCGCCGAGCAAACCTTGTTTGCCGTTACTGAAGAACGAACCACGCGCGACCTGGTGCCCGTGCGAGAGGTGGCGCGCACTTATCTGGATCGCATCCAGGCTTTGGCTGACCTGGGGCAGGATATGATCGGCATTCCCACCGGGTTCACCGATCTGGATCGCATCATGAGCGGCCTCAACCGCTCCGACCTGGTGATTGTGGCGGCGCGTCCGGGCATGGGCAAAACGTCCTTGCAGTTGAGCATCGCCCAATCCGCCGGATTGCGCTACGCCAAGCGTGTAGCCATCTTTAGCATGGAAATGTCGGCGGAACAGTTGGTACAGCGCATGATTGCCGCCGAAACCCGCATTGATTCGCAACGGCTGCGGCGCGGCAACCTGCAAGATCAGGAATGGCCCATCTTTTACGAAGCGGTGGGCCGCCTGTCAGAAACCAGTATTTTTATTGATGACACCCCTGGCGTTACCCCTTCGCAGCTACGCACCAAATGCCGCCGCCTGTATGCCGAGCATGGTCTCGACCTGATCTTGATTGACTACTTGCAGCTTATGCAGTCGGACCGCTTCTCCAACAACCGGGTGCAAGAGATCAGCGACATTTCCAGGGGCTTGAAGAATCTGGCGCGTGAACTGGACGTGCCCGTCCTGGCTGCCGCCCAGTTGAGCCGCGCGGTGGAACAGCGGCAGGACAAACGGCCCGTCCTCTCCGATTTGCGCGACAGCGGCAGCATTGAGCAGGATGCTGACATTGTGATGTTCATTTATCGAGATGAGTATTACAATCCAGACACGACTGAGCGCCCGAACATCGCTGAAATCAACATCGCCAAGCATCGCAATGGGCCCACGGCTACCATTGATCTCTATTGGCACAGCAAGCTGGCGACGTTCCGCAATTTGCAGCGGCAGGAGTTGAATTTGTAGAATACGGGCAAGGATGCCGCGG
>CAYQYJ010000194.1:0-7027 GCA_964421605.1 uncultured Ardenticatenaceae bacterium
AACTGCTGGCGTAGAAAGCGCGGACGATTGGTGATGATAGCATGAACGCCCAGATCAAGCATCTGCTGCGCGGTAGCGGGATCGTCCACGGTCCAGACGTTTACCTGATACCCCCTGGCTTTAGCCCAGGCCATGTAGGCGGCGTCCACCAGTTTGTAGTCAGGATGAACAGCTTCCATCGTCAGTAAGTGGTGGGCGGCGCGCAGCCAGCGAGTATGGTGCAGCAGCGCCAGCGGCGTGGCGCGGGTCATATGTTGGCGGGCGCGGCGGATACAAGCCGGGTGAAATGAGGAAATGAGGACGCGGCTCTCCAGGTGGTAGGCAGCAATGCGGTCGGCTACGGCCGCTTCCAGGCCGCGATCCCGCCAGCTATACAGTTTGAGTTCCACGTTGTAGAGCAGACTGGGACCAAACGCTAGAAAAACGTCGTCTAGCGTGGGCACGTCCAGGTCTGCCAGTTCGGCGGCGGTGCGGGCGGCGACGGGGCCTTGCGCTGTCGTGGTACGATCCAGGGTGTCGTCGTGGATAACGACGGGAAGGCCATCAGCCGACAACATCACGTCCAGTTCGATGCCGTCAGCCTCTTGCTCTTGCGCCAGGGCAAAAGCCGCCAGTGTGTTTTCCGGGGCGTCGGCGCTGGCGCCGCGGTGGGCGATGATCAGCGGGGAGGGGAAAGTGAACCAGTCGGACATGCCGGCATTATCCCCCGCCCCACGCTATAAGTCAACGAAATAAGAGTCCGCCGCCCGATCCATCAACTCCTTCGTCAACTGCGGCTCCGTCCCCATGTAGCTGGCAATGTCCAGAATCTGATCCAATAAATCGCGCGGATGGTTGGCGCGCAGCTTGCGGTTCTTCTTGATGTAATACTCTTGCAGCAAATAACGCACCGCCTGCTCGTCATAGGCGATGTGGCGATGGGTGCAAACGCGGCGGAAAATCTCGCGGAAACTGTCAAACGAAGGAGAGGTGATCTCAATCTTGTGCCGAATACGCCGCAGAAACGCTTCGTCCACCAGGTCGCGCGGCGGCAGATTGGTGGAGAAGACGATTAACAGCTCAAATGGAACTTCAATTTTGCGCCCGGTAGCCAGCGACAGAAAGTCCACGTTCTTCTCCATGGGCACAATCCAGCGGTTGAGCAGGTCGCGGGGACGGATTTGCTGCCGGCCAAAGTCGTCAATCAAAAACATGCCGCCATTCGCCTTCATCTGGAACGGCGCTTCATAATACTTGTTCGTCTGGTCGTAGCTTAACTCCAACCCTGCCAGCGTCAGCTCGCCACCCACCATAATCACTGGACGTTTGATGCGCAGCCAGCGGGCATCGGGGCGAAAGCCCGTCAGTCCACCGGTACTGTCCGCCTCTGGCTCGTCAGCCAGAATGTGGTTAATTTCGTCGTAAACTTTGATGATTTGCCCGTCCACTTCTACGGTGTACGGAATATACATCTCGCTGGCTAACACCATGCGCCCCACGCTTTCGGCAATGGTGGTCTTGCCATTGCCTGGGGGCCCATAGAGGAAAATAGATTTGCCCGAATTGACGGCAGGACCAATCTTGGTAAAGATGCGTTCTTCCAGCACCAGGTGAGATAAGGCCTGGCGCATCATGCGCTGGTTAACGCGCAGGCGACCTGTGCCCTGGTGACGGATAGCCGTAATGTATTCGTCCCAGGGAACGGGCGCCGCCCCCACGTAGCTGGTGCGGTCCATTTGTTCGCGGGCGCGGGCAGTGCCTTTCGATGTGATGACGTATTGGTAAGCTCCGGCTCCCAGACCGCCTGACCCTTTGACCTCACACATCTGCTCCCGCTTCAGGTAATCCATCACCGGGCCCACGACGCTGGCAAAGGGCAGCCTGATTTGCTCGGCAATGGCGTAGCCTGTTACCTGCCCTTTAAGGTACATGATTTTCAGGGCCATATCGGCAATGAAGCCCTGGCTCAGACCTGTGTCCTCAATCCCCCGAATGGGGGGCGGCTGCCATACGTTGGCGAAATCCCCATTAACTGTTTTGGTGGTCATACCTTGCTGATACTCTCTGAAAGGTGGGTGACGAGACCAGGACAACTATCACGGCGTTGTCCTTGCGTTTCAAACGGCGAGCAGATGGGCGGCAGCGCCTGCTCCCAGAAAACCAGCAGGCGTCAACACTGCCTGATTCTAACACAGTCTGGGCAATTGATGGGTGGGAAAGATTGCCTAGTCGCGGCGCTCAATGGGGACCGCTGCGCTCAATTTCGTGTACTTTAATGAGGTTTGTTTGCCCGGACTGGCCGAAAGGAATGCCGGCAGTAATCACCAGCTTATCCCCTTCCTTAAAGCCCATCGGCTTGACGGCGTTAACCGTAGCCTTGAGCATAGCGTCCGTATCCTGGAAGTAATCGTCAATCAGCTTGCACTCTACGCCCCACACCAATGCCAGGCGGCGTTGGGTTGCGGGCGAGGGTGTCACGGCAATCACCCGACGCACCGGGCGGTGGCGCACAATTTGCCGCGCTGTGTACCCCGACAGGGTTGAGGTGACAATGGCTTTCACGTCAATCTCTTCGGCAATGGCGCAGCTAGCGGCGCTGATGGCTTCTGTCACGCTGGCATCTTGGGTGATGCTTTGGCGGCGGCGCTGTCGCCACAACTCATACGGGAATCCTTCTTCCGTAATATCGCTGATTTTGCGCATCATGCGCACGGCTTCCACGGGGAACTTGCCGCTGGCGGTTTCTCCAGACAACATGACAGCGTCTGTGCCATCGAGGATGGCGTTAGCCACGTCGCTGGCTTCGGCGCGGGTGGGGCGGGGGTGTTCCACCATAGATTGCAGCATTTGCGTCGCCGTGATCACGGGGATGCCTGTCTCATTGCAGCAGCGAATAATCCGCTTTTGCAACATCGGTATCTCCTGGGGTTGCATGTCAATGCCCAGGTCGCCGCGCGCCACCATCATGCCGTTGGTCACGTCCCGAATGGATTCCAGGTTTTTAATGGCTTCGCTTTTTTCGATTTTGGCAATGATGGGAATTTGTTTGCCCCGCTGGGCGATGCGCTCCCGCAGTTCCAAAATGTCATCGGCGGAACGCACAAAGGAGAGAGCCACGTAATCCAACTCCATGTCGCAGATGAAGTCTATGTCCTCTTTGTCCTTGTCTGTCAGCGTGGCTACGGGCAAAAAGGTGCCCGGCACGTTGACGCCTTTGCGCGATTCCAGCAACCCGGCCACGGTGACCGAAGCTACCAGCAAATCCTCTCGCTTTTCGGTGACTTCAAACTCCACTTCGCCGTCGCCAATGACCATGCGCCCGCCGGGCTGCACCGCCTGGATCAGCTCCGGGTGGGGCAGGTGTATCATGTTGGGCTGCCCACGCCGCGGGGTGAAGATCATTTCGTCGCCTAAGGTCAGGGGAATACCGCCGGGACGCACGTTGCCCAGGCGGATTTTGGGACCTTGCAGGTCGCCCAAAATCGCCAGGACTTTGCCGGCAGACGCCGCTACCTGCCGCAGCCGTTGGATTGTCTTCTGGTGGGATTCGTGACTGCCGTGGGAAAAGTTGACGCGGGCGACGGTCATGCCGGCATACAGCATCTTGCGCAACACGTCTTCATTGTCGGAGGCCGGGCCAATTGTGGCCACAATTTTAGTGCGTGCCATACTGCTTCTTCACGACGCGGCAAAATTAGTCAGGCAGCCGTGTGCCGCGCCGTTCACCCTAAGTTAAAACCCCTTCGACAACAAAAGTTACAAATTCTCCTACCCGCTTTTAACGTCTTCGTGCGCCGTATGGGTCAGGGTGATCAAAATGTCATCCTGCGGATCCTTTTGGGCCACGATCGTAATGCGTTCGTTGGGCCGGAAATTCTTTTCCAACCACAACTGCACCCCGCTGCCCACCACCAGCCGCGCCTGGTCGCTGGGAACCAGCCGCCATACAGCGCTTTTGGTGTCCAGTTTGTCCCCATACTTGACTTGCACGGGGCGCGTTTCTGTGCGCGCATTGAGGGCAAAGAAGGGCCAATGCTCTGGCGTCAGGTTAATAAAACCGCGCCGGATGTGCAGCGGTTTCAGTTCGCTGATGTACACAAATTCATCTAGCGCCCGCGACGTTGCCAGTTCATTCAGCGGTGTTGCCGGCAGGTTCGAAGTGGGTAAATGGGTTTTGGGCGCGGGCGCCGCCGCCGCTGGCGCCGTTGGCTTCTGCGACTGTCCGCTTAACAACCTCACCAACGGCATCAGCGCGTCCAGCTTTTGCGTCACCACGCGAATGACTTTGATGCCCATAATGGCCACCTGCTCCGAAGGCATGCGCAGCCCCAACGACAGCGGCGTCACCCATTGCGGCTCATTGTTCAGGTAAGCCGCCCGCCCCAGGACAGATTCCGCCGCTTCCAGGGAGAAATTGCCCACGTTATCCTTAAAAAGGTCCTGGTAAAAAGCGGTTTCATTCGTTTCTTCGTTGGTAATCTGCATCTGGCGCAGGTTCATTTCCCAGGTGGGATCCATTCTAGCCAGCGTTTGGTACCACACGCGGGGGTTTGCCTCCGCTTTCTTAAAAGCCTTAGCCAGTAATTTCTTGTTATTGAGAATAAGGGCAACCTGGAAGCTGAGAGGGCGGGCATAGAAGGTAATGTGCAAATCCTTCTCCACCTCTTCATTGGCAGCCAGGTAAACGACTTTGGCTGCCCGATTCAGCCCGGCGTATGGGAATTGGGCGCGGATTTCGTGGGGCAGATGGGCGTGCAAGCGGTGGACAAAGATCTCCAGTTGGGAAAGGGCAAATTGAATCGCCTGGTCTTCACCGGCCCAGCCGAAGGCGCTAAACACAGGCATCGTCAGGCCGTTGAACACAGTTTGTTGGGGCACTGTCATAATCATACCTCGTACTGATAATGGCTGGCGCTGCCCGGTTGGTGGGAAGCATTGTTAGACCAACCTACCCAGCAGGCCCGCGCCATTACTATTCGTCATTTCATTCTGTATAACTGGGTTTTGCTCCAATTCCAATGGTTGCCCGGTCTGCTCCTGTCGCGCAGATTGCTCTCAGAGGGAGGAAAACAGCGGCAAAGGAACGATGGGCGGCCTTGATTTTTCTTGAAGGGACGCAACCAGCATTACTACCCTATATTATCGCGTATTGCCAAATACGTAAAGTCAGCGTAACTATACGGGTGCGAGGCACTGGCTACAGGAGTTCCAACAGGCCAAAACCGTTCGGCCAGTGCCTTGCACCACCCTGAAGCTGAATAGTTACAAGTCAGCTTCTCGCCTGGAAGTTCTTTCAGGCAATTGGCTGGAGAGAGTACAAAAGTCTCAAAGACTTCTGTACTCTGTTACTGCGCTACTCCTGCGCCAGAACCCTCGCTTACTTGATGCGATACCCCCCTTCTTCATTATTGAAAATCCAGGCCACCACGGCCCCTATTTCAATGGTGTCCGTCAGATAGGTCTTGGTAGTGATGGATGAAGTACCGCGCGTATGCAGCATATGTTGGCTGCGCCGCATCAGGTTAAAGCGATTTTGCCAGACAGCAAAATTAGCAGGGCGCAGGTCAACCCAACCTTTGCGCGCCCATTCATCTACATTGTTCTCCTCAAGTGGTAGTTCGTAATAAATGCTTTCGGGGATATTCAGGCGCGGTCCGCGCAGCAGCGTTTTGCCATCGGGGGCCAGAATGGGGACGCCAATGGAGGTGATGGTGGTGCGCAGGGTTTCATGCTCCAGAAGATATTGGTACAACGTCTCGGCGATGTCGCTCACGGGCGTATGCACCACTTCGCGCAGCGTGCCATAGTTGAGCTTGAGCAGGTACGCTTCGTACAGCAGTTTGGACAGTTCGGGCGGGCCCAGTTGCCCCAAAGCCACGCTGTGACTCTCTGTTTCTTCTTCCAGGCGGGCCAGTTTATCCAGCGCCGCCTGGCGCAGCACGCCTGCGCGATAACTGGGGTTCATAACGCTGCTGTCAATGCCGGCAATCACATCATACCCCGTGTTGCTTCCCTTAATCTCCAGCACCGTCTGCTGCGCAATTTCCTCTGGCGTGACGAACTCCATCTGGTTAATGTGCGTGATGGTCTCAAACTCGCCGCGGGCAAAGCGACCATTTTCCCCGGTGTCCACCACCGCCATACGCAGCTTATCCAGCCGCTCATACTGGTTCTCATCCCCGCGCAGCACCAGCGTCCCGTTTAGCGACGCGGGTACGCTCTGGTAACGGAACTGCGGCAAATCCCGCTTTTTGATGGTGTTGTATGTCACGCGGCGGTAGCCGATCATGGCTGCTGGCTTGATTTCTTTCACCAGCGGGCCCCCTGGCGTGCGCGCCATCAGGAACATCAGCCCCGAATGGGCAAAAGCCAGGGCGTTTTTGTTCATCAACTGGAAGCTGGGCTTGTCCTCGCTGTGGGTGTACGGGATGTTCAGCCCCATGCCGCCTGTGCCTGTGGTGCCCACTTTCAGGTAGAGGCGCGTCTGTACTTCGCACATGGCGCGGTGGATCAACTGCACGTGGCGGATAAGCTGGCTGGTGGATTGGGAGATCAGCAGGTGGCTGACGCTGCGCTCCAACTGTTTGCCCACCGTTTTTAACCCTTCCAGGTCTTGATGGTCCACCGCCTGCCCCAGTTGGTGCAGACTGTCGTGGATTTGCCGGCACAAACTTTCCACATCCTGATAACTGATAGCCGTCGCCGTATTGATGCAGTCTACCACCACCTGCGGGCGGTACTGTTGGATCAACCGCACCAGCGCCGAGCGTTTGTATGCTTCGTCAATGTTGTCGTATAAGTCGTCGTAAATCTGCTCCACGCGCATCTGCGATTGCAGCAGCCGGCGGCGGCGCTCTAGCTTAAACTCCTCGCGCAGGAACAGGTCGCCCCACGCCCCTATAAAATTGATATGCGGGAACTCTCGCCGTACGTCGTGCAGGAACTCGCGCACTTCGCCGCGAAACAGACTGGCGACAATAATGGTAGCCGGCTCCAGTTCGCGGGCAATGGTGCGCACAATCTGCGACCCCACCAGCCCTACCCCGCC
>CAYQYJ010000195.1:0-7009 GCA_964421605.1 uncultured Ardenticatenaceae bacterium
TTGCGGTCGCCATAGACGTTGTCAATACGGCTGACGGCGGGCCAGAACTTGTGGGCGCGTACCCAGGGGGCAGGGAAGGCAGCCTGTTCGCGGGAGTAGGGGCGATCCCAGTTGTCGCTGGCAATGACTTCTGCTGTATGCGGCGCGCCTTTGAGGGGGTTATTGTCCGCGTCCATTTCGCCGTTTTCGATGGCCTGCATTTCGGCGCGAATGGTAATGAGGGCCTGGCAGAAGCGATCTAGCTCTTCCAGCGGCTCGCTTTCGGTTGGTTCAATCATGAGCGTGCCGGGCACGGGGAAGGACATGGTGGGGGCGTGGAAGCCGAAATCCATTAACCGCTTGGCGACGTCGTCTACGGCGGCGAACTCCTTCAAATGGCGCAGGTCCACGATGCACTCATGCGCCACCCGCCCATTTTCTCCCTTGTATAAGACGGGGAAGTAGGGATCGAGACGGTGGGCAATGTAGTTGGCGTTCAGGATAGCCAGTTTGGTGGCTTGCGTCAAACCCGGCGCACCCATCATGGCAATGTAGGCATAGGAGATGACCAGGATGCTGGGGCTGCCCCAGGGGGCGGCGGATACGGGGCCGATGGCCTGGCTGCCGCCGACGCCCGTGACGAGTGGGTGGCCTGGCAGGAAGGGGGCCAGCTTTTCCGTCACACAGATGGGGCCCATGCCTGGGCCGCCGCCGCCGTGGGGAATGCAAAACGTCTTGTGCAGATTGAGGTGGCAGACGTCCGCGCCAAACTCTGCCGGGCGGCAGAGGCCGACCAGGGCGTTCATATTGGCCCCGTCCATGTACACCAGACCGCCGTGGTCGTGCACAATCTGGCAGATTTCTTTGATGGCGGCTTCAAACACGCCATGGGTGGAGGGGTAAGTGACCATCAGGGCCGCCAGATGTTCCTGGTGGGCGGCGGCTTTCTGGCGCAGGTCGTCTACGTCAATGTTGCCGTGATCATCGCAGGCGACGACGACTACTTCCATGCCGGCAAGCACCGCGCTGGCGGGGTTCGTGCCATGGGCGGAACTGGGGATGAGGCAGATGTGGCGATGGTCGTCGCCGTGGGCGTGATGGTAGGCGCGAATGGTGAGCAGCCCTGTATATTCCCCTTGAGAACCGGCATTGGGTTGCAAGGACGCGGCGGCAAAGCCCGTAATCTCGCACAAAGCTGCTTCTAACCGTTGGAAAAGAAGTTGATACCCTGCCGCCTGTTCCAGGGGGACAAATGGGTGCAACTGACCAAATTCAGGCCAGGTGACGGGGATCATCTCTGTGGCCGCGTTCAGCTTCATGGTGCAAGAGCCGAGCGGGATCATGGAGTGTACCAGAGACAAATCGCGGGATTGCAGTTGGTAAATATACCGCATCATTTCCGTTTCGGAGTGATGGGTGTTGAAAATGGGATGGGTGAGATAGGGGCTGTGGCGCTGATGGGGAGGGGCGTACTCCAGGTCAATGGCGTCAGCCAGGGCGGCCACATCCATTTCGCCCTCAGCCGCGCCGAAAATGGCAAGCAGGTCTTGCACATCCTGGACAGAACTGGTTTCGTCGAGAGAGACGCCCACGCGACCATCCTGGTATAAAGCCAGGTTTATGCGCCGCGCCTGGGCGGCGGCGGCGATCTCGTCTTGCTGGCGGGGACCGGCGGCGATGGTGATGGTGTCGAAAACGGGGGCGGCGTTGAGGGTGTAGCCGAGCTGTTCCAGACCGCGAGCGAGTACGGCGGTGAGCAGGTGGACGCGGCGAGCAATCCGCGCCAATCCCTCAGGCCCGTGATAAACGGCGTACATGGAAGCCATGACTGCCAGCAGCACTTGCGCGGTGCAAATGTTGCTGGTGGCTTTGTCGCGGCGGATGTGCTGTTCGCGGGTTTGCAGCGCCAGGCGCAGGGCGGGTTTGCCCATGGCGTCTATGGAAACGCCAATCAGGCGGCCCGGCATGAGGCGCTGGTAGCTTTCTTTGGTAGCCATGAAGGCGGCATGGGGGCCGCCATACCCCATAGGCACGCCAAAGCGTTGGCTGTTGCCCACAACGACATCGGCGCCAAACTCCCCTGGCGGACGCAGTAGGGTGAGCGCCAGCAGGTCGGCGGCGACTACTACCAGGGCGTCGTGGGCGTGCGCCTGGGCGCAAAAGTCGGTGTAATCCAGCACGTCCCCGTCGCTGGTGGGGTATTGCACCAATGCGCCAAACGTGGGCTGGCTGAAGTCGTATGTTTCATGGTCGCCTACAACGACCTCGATGCCTAGAGGCAGGGCGCGGGTCTGGACGACGGCAATGGTTTGGGGGTGGCAGCGGGCGGAGACGAAGAAGATGTTAGCCTGGGATTTACGCGAGCGGGCGCGCAGGCAAAGGGTCATGGCTTCGGCAGCGGCTGTGCCTTCATCCAGCAGGGAGGCGTTGGCGATTTCCATACCGGTCAGATCGGTGATCATGGTTTGGAAATTGAGCAGGGCTTCCAGGCGTCCCTGAGCGATTTCTGGTTGGTAGGGGGTGTATTGGGTGTACCAGCCCGGATTCTCCATGACATTGCGCAGGATGACGGGCGGGGTGATGCAGTTGTAGTAACCCAGGCCGATGAAGGAGCGGTAAAGCTGATTGCGATCCGCCAGCGTCCGCATATCGGCTAATACCTGGGATTCGGATAGCGGGGCGGGCAAGTTGAGCGCGCCGCTCATGCGAATGGCGACGGGCACGGCTTCGTCAATCAGTTCATCCAGGGAGTTGAGCCGCAGGCGCTGCAGCATGTGGGCGATAGCTGCCGGCTTGGGGCCAAGGTGACGGGAATCAAAGGTGTCAACAGGTTGCAGGAGGTCGCGGTTTTGACTGACCTCCAATAGGGGATGGGCACACATGGGATTGGGACCTCGCAAATTGAGCTTTAGAGTGGCGCAAGGCACTGCCCGAACGGTTTGGGACAGTTGGTACTCCAGTGGGCAGCGCCTCGCACCTGTACAGGGTTTCTTGAGGCGTGTTAGTGACGGGCGTCGCAGTGCGCCTGGTAGGCGGCGGCATCCATCAGGTTGTCCAGTTCGCCGGGGTCGCTGATTTTGATTTTGACCAACCAGGCGTCGTAGGGGGCTTCGTTGAGTTTTTCGGGCGCGTTGACGAGGTCGTCATTGACGGCAGTGATCGTGCCGGCAACGGGCATAAACAGGTCAGAGGCGGCTTTGACGGATTCGACCACGCCAAACGTTTCGCCAGCGTCGAATTTATCGCCTATGGCGGGCAGTTCCAGATAGACAATGTCCGAAAGCGCGTCCTGGGCATAGTCGGTGATGCCTACGGCGGCGATGTCGCCATTGGCTTGCAGCCATTCATCATCTTCAGTGTACAGCAAATTGGCGGGTATGTTGGTCACGATTGTCCTCCTGCGTGGAAATGGGAGATGGAAAAGAAGAGAGCATTAGCCGGCAATGGGCGGGCATGATACGCTCAGTTGTTAACAAAAAAGGATGTAACCAGCGGTTATGGCGTGGCTCTTTCCCAACTGATTGTTCAGGTTTATCTGGCTACAATAAACATTGTACGCTGTTAGCGACAGCGTGGCAAGAGGCATACAATAGGGGTATGGTATCTATTCTGAATCCCGTTATTGCGAACAGTGGGGTGGCGCGGCCTACCGTGGCGGAAGTGAATCTGACGCGGTTGAGGCAAAATGTACGGGCGATCCAGCAGCAGGCGGCGCCCGCGCGGCTGATGGCTATTTTGAAGGCAAATGCGTATGGGCATGGGCTGGTGGAGGTGGCGCGGCATCTGCTGCCTTTGGGGGTGGATTATCTGGGGGTAGCTTTTTTGGAGGAGGGGATTTTGCTGCGGAATGCCGGCATTCCCACCCCCATCCTGGTCCTCGGCGGCATTCTAGGGGATCAAATCCCATTGTTCTTGCAATACGACCTGACCCTGGCGGCTTCTTCGGTGGAAAAGCTGCAACAAATTGACGCCGCCGCGGCGCAACTGGGGCGCAGCGCCAGAGTCCATCTGAAAATTGACACGGGCATGGAGCGGATTGGGGTGCATTATTACAGCGCCGACACGCTGTTTAGGGCGGCGCTGCGCTGCCGGCATTGCCAGATTGAAGGCGTTTTTTCCCATTTTGCCAACGCCGACGCGGCTGATTTGACGTCGGCGCGGCGGCAGTTGGCGCGGTTTCAAGAGGCGCTGCGCTTTTATGAAAAGCATGATCTACCCATGCCGCTGCGACATATGGCTAACTCTGGCGCGATTTTGCAGCTACCGGAGAGTTATTTTGATATGGTGCGTGCCGGCATTTTACTTTATGGCGTCTATCCCTCGGCAGAGGTTCCCCACACGATTCCCGTGCAGCCGGCGCTGACCTGGAAATCCCGCGTCGTCTACTTCAAAGTGGTGAAACCAGACCACCCAGTGAGCTACGGTTCCACCTGGACTCCTGAGGCTATGACGCGCGTGGTCACGATTCCCGTGGGCTATGGCGACGGCTATTTCCGCAGCCTGTCCAACAAAGCGCACGTCCTTATTCGCGGGCGGCGCTACCCGGTGGTGGGGCAGGTGTGCATGGATCAGTTTATGGTCAATATTGGGGGGGACAGCGCCTACAACGGGGATGAAGTCGTTCTGATGGGGGAGCGGGAAGGGCAGGCGATCACCTGCGCCGAACTGGCGGAATGGGCGGGAACTATTCCGTATGAAGTGTTGACGAATATCAACACCCGCGTGCCTCGCGTTTATGTGGAAGAAGAGTAGGGCGTAAAAAGCACTCAGCCCCTGGTCAGGAGGGGAAACCAGGGGCTGAGATGCTTGTTTGGCGACTTCAATCCTAATGATAGACGGATAAAGTAAATGAAGCCTGAGATCAGCATGAGGGGGCTGTTAATAAAGGGCGTCGGGAAAGGTGTTGACGCCAGACATATGACCCACTCGTTTAGCCATGCGCACGCCGTTCCACGACTGATCAATGGTCGCCAGAATGCCATCGTGAATGGCCCAGGCGCGCCCGCGCACCGTGCGCCATTGCTCTGGCTGGCGGAAGGGGGTGCTGCCGTCCAGGGCGGCGTGCAGCCGTCCGCCGGGTTGAAATTCCTGGTGGATTTCTTGCATGAGCAGACGCCCAGAAATATAGGCGCAGCCGCGCCGCTCAAACAGCCAGGCGTCGAGGTAGGTCAGCGGCTCCAGGTAAAGCGCTGTGTGTCCCAGAACGGCGGCAAACCATTCCAGTCCGTCCATGACCAGGCGCGAGGCGCGCAGTCCCAGACGGATTTGGGCTGGAGCCAGACCCGCTTGCATGGCGCGTTCTTCTTCAACCAGATTGCGGTGGATGGTGCCAAACAGGGTGTCGCGCCCTTCTACGGTGCGGTCGGTATAGTAGCGGGGGCTGTGCGGGTCGCTCAAAACCAGCAGGTTGATTTCGATGCCGTTGAAGATGTTGTCTGCCAGTTCTAAAAAGTAGAACGGATCGCGGGCGCCCAGTTCGTGCTGGGCTGTCAGGCGCAGGAGATGTTCGTGAGGTTCAGCCTGGACGGAGACCAGGCTGATGCCAGCAGCATTTTCCCAGGTGATGGCGTTCAGGTGAAAATGGGTGAGCAGGGTCGGGGGGATGAGCAGGCGAAACAGGCGACGCTTCATGCCGGCGGAAAGCCGGTTGACTGCCAGCAGGGGGACGGGCGTATCGGGATTGCGCCCCAGGCGCAGCGGGGAAAGGGTGGAGCCGGGCGGCGGCTGGTCCTCAAATTCAGGAAACATGCGGTTCTCCTTCGAAGATGATCTCACGCGGAGACGCGGAGGGCGCGGAGAAAAAATGTAGGACAAGCTGTCAGTTTGTCCGCGCAAACTTGTACATAAGCGATTATGTAAAGTTTAACTTAAAAACTAACAGTTTGCGCTACAAATTTTATGTGTGGATGAGGACGCGGCGGCGGCGGCTGCCCCCATGTTCGGGGCGGGCGTCGAAGTGACCAGCCAGCCGCTGACCACAGTTCGGGCAGGCGGCGTGGGCGTCCAGATGCCACTTGCCTATCTCGTGCCAGTTGCGCTCAATCAGAAGTTGACCACAGCCAGGGCAGTAGGTGGACTGCCCGGCGGCGTCCCAGACGTTACCTGTGTAGACGTGGTGAATGCCGGCATCTAACGCCTGCCGCCGCGCTCGGGTTAAGGTGGCGGGCGGCGTGGGGGGGACGTCGCGCAGCTTAAAGTCGGGATGAAACGCCGTAAAATGCAGCGGCACGTCCGGTCCTAAATTTGCCATATACCAGGCGCATAGCTGGTCAATTTCGGCCGGGTCGTCATTGTGGCCGGGGATTAGCAGGGTGGTCACTTCCAGCCAGACGGACGTTTCCTGCTTTAACCAGCGCAGCGTTTCCAGCACTGGTTCCAGATGGGCGAAGCAAAGGCGCTGGTAAAAATCCTCGGTGAACGCTTTCAAGTCAATGTTCGCGGCGTCTATGTGGGCGAAGAAATCGGCGCGGGCCTCGGCTGCAATGTAGCCAGCGGAGACGGCAACGGTCTTAATGCCCTGGGCGTGGGCGGCTATGGCGCAGTCAATGGCATATTCGGCAAAGATGACGGGATCGTTGTAGGTAAAGGCAATGCTGCGGCAGCCGCTGGCGCGGGCCGCCACTACGACGGCGTCGGGGGCAGCCCAATCGCTCAACCTGTCCATCTGGCGCGCTTTGGAGATGTCCCAATTTTGGCAGAAGCGGCAGCCCAGATTGCAGCCCGCCGTGCCAAACGAGAGGACGCTGCTGCCTGGGTAGAAATGGTTGAGCGGTTTCTTTTCAATCGGGTCAATGCAAAAGCCAGAGGCGCGCCCGTAGCTGGTCAGGACGATGCCGTCTGGCTGCGCCTGGCGCACGAAACAGAAGCCGCGCTGGCCTGGGCGCAAACGACAGTAGCGGGGGCATAAGTCGCATTGGAAGCGGCCATCGGGCAGCCGGTGCCACCATTCGCCAGCGACTACCCCTGGCTCAATCATGCGTCGGAATGGGGGCGTGTTCATGGGTTTTCCTTTAGAAATAGTGGTCAGTGG
>CAYQYJ010000196.1:0-6965 GCA_964421605.1 uncultured Ardenticatenaceae bacterium
AAAATGGGTGTCAGCCCCGCCGCAGGCGGGGCTGACACCCACCACAATTAAGTGCGACAATGTACGGCGATTTTCCAAAATCGCGCACCCGATTTTCCAAAATCGGGCTACAAGCGTTATGAAAACACCTAAGACGCGCCTGAACATTTTGATCATGGCAGGATTCCTTATCCTGCCATTTTTGTTCTTTGGCAGCGTGACCCTGGGTCAGAAAACGATGCTGCCCGTGGATAACCTGTTTCAATGGTTGCCCTGGGCCAGCTATGCCGACGCCCTGGGCATTGAACACCCCCAAAACCACCTGCTCAGCGACCTGATTCTACAAAACTACGCCTGGAAGCATTTTATCCAGCAAAGCTTCCAGGAGCGTACCATTCCCTTATGGAATCCATACCTCTTTGCTGGCGTACCCTTCCTGGCTGCCGGCCAACATGGCGCGTATTATCCATTTGGCTTAATGTTTCTGGCGCTGCCGCTGGCTAAAGCCTACGGCTGGTATACGGTGCTGCAGTTGTGGCTGGCGGGCCTGTTCACCTATTTTCTGGGCCGTGTTCTGGGGCAGCGACGGGGCAGCGCTTTTCTCGCCGGGCTGGTTTTTCAAAGCTGCGGTTTCATGCTGGTCAGCGCCGCCGTCTTTCCCATGATCATTGGCGCAGCCATCTGGCTGCCGCTGCTGCTGGCTTGCCTGGAGGTGGTGATTCAGCGGGCGACGGATGGAGTCAGCGCTGGCAAAACCCTCCCCTGGGTCGTCATCGGGGCCATTGCTTTGGGCTGCCAGGTATTGGCTGGTCACATTGAAATCACTTACTATACCCTGCTGGTGATGGCCGCCTTTTCCCTGTGGCGACTGGCTGGGCCTTTGTGGCGCATCTGGCGGCAGAACATCCCACCGCGCCGCCGTTTGTTCGCCTTGCTCAAGCCTCCCGCCTGGCTCCTCAGCCTGGTTGCCCTGGGCCTGATGCTGGGCGCTATCCAGTTCCTCCCCTTTGCCGAAGTAGGCCAGACCAATTTCCGTGAAGGTTCCGCCTCTCTGGCTGAAGTGCGCGGCTGGGCTTTCCCTCCCCGCCGCATTCTTACCCTGGCGTTGCCCAACTTCTTTGGCAACCCTTCCCACCACGACTACATAGACGTGTTCAGCGGCGCGCGCATCCCTTTCACGCTGAACAGCTACGACCAACCCAACCCCAACGGCCCGCACAGCAGCGATTGGGGCATTAAGAATTATGTCGAAGGCGGCATCTACCTGGGGATTTTGCCGCTGCTCCTGGCGGCGCTTGGCGTCTGGTCCGCCCGTGGGCAGCCGCAGCGCCGTAGCCACATCGGCTTCTTGACCCTTCTCAGCCTGGCTTCGTTAGCCTTTATTTTTGGCACGCCCCTTTATGCACTTCTGTACTACGGATTGCCAGGCATTAACCAGCTACATTCCCCTTTCCGCTGGGTCTTTCCGTTGTCGGTTGCCGTGGCCGTGTTAGCCGGCTTTGGCGCAGATTATGTGCAATCACAGCTCCGCCTGCCTGCCTCAACCAGCGTTGTGCGTTGGGTAGGCGGGTTAGCTGTGGCTGCCGCTTTGGGCCTCTTGCTGGGCCTGGTTGCCTCCTGGCTGTTATATCCTGCGCTTGAGCCAACCATTGAACGCCTGTTCATGAGTCTGGCGTTGGCGCCCTCTGCCTTTGCCACAGCGCGCGCCTTCTACAGCTACGAATTCTGGCAGGTGCTGGCGCTGGCGGCGGCGCTCCTGGCTGGCGGTGGGCTGTTGTGGTTGGCTCCGCGCCTGGCGCGCGCCCACCGTTTTCTCTGGCTGGCTGCCGCCGCCGCTCTCATTGGCGCCGACCTGTACGCTGCCAACGCCGGTTTCCACGCCGCCAATCCGCCAGAACTGCTCGACTTCCAGCCGCAACTGCTGCAATGGCTGGCGGCGCAGCCGGGTGAGTGGCGCTTCACCACGTTCGACCCGCACGGAGAAAAGCCGCTTAACGCCAATGCTGGCTGGCCCTATCAGTTGCAAGATGTGCGTGGCTATGAGTCGGTGATCCCCAGACAGTATACGCACTATATGGGGACCATTGAATCCCAAAAAGAACTACCATTCAATCGTGTGCAGCCTATCGTCAATTGGGAATCGCTTAACTCGCCGCTGCTAGACCTGTTGGGCGTGAAATATATCGTTACGTCCCAAACCCTGGCCCTGCCCAAGCTGGCATTAGCCTGGCAGGGAGAAGGGTTGCGCGTTTATGAGAACCTGTCTGCTGCGCCGCGCGCCTTTACCCTGCCCCGTTCATCCACACTGATTACGTCCGATCCGCTGGTCAGTATGGCCCAGTACGATCCGCGCAGTTACGTGCATATTGCCGCCGCCGATGCGGCAGTGTTGGGGCTGACGAATGACAGCAGCCTGCCCCAGCCATCGAGCCTGGCGTCTGCCGGCATTATCGCCTACAGCAGCCTGGAAGTGACCGTGCGCGCCAGCGTCGCCGCGCCCGCCTGGCTGGTGCTCAATGACAGCTTTGCCCCTGGCTGGGATGCCTTCGTCCGCCCTTTGACGGTTAGCGAAACGGGGGAACGGCTGCCGGCAGAATCCGAAACAAAAACACCCCTGGTGCGCGTAAACGGCAACTTCCGCGGCGTGCCATTGGCGGCGGGAGAGTGGGAAGTCCGCTTTCGTTACAGCCCGCTTAGCTTTAAGTTAGGCGGCCTGACCAGTTTTATGGGCGGCATTATTTTGCTCTTTGGTCTGGCGGTGTGGGCGTGGCGGCAGTTTTATCCACAGCAAGGGGAGTTGACGAATACGCGCAGCATCGCCCGGAACAGCCTGGCCCCCATGATATTGAATCTGTTTAACCGGGCGATTGATTTTGTCTTTGCCGCTTTTTATCTGCGCCTGTTGGGGCCGGGGGATGCCGGCAGTTACGCCACCGCTATCACCATTGCCAGCCTATATGAAATTATCGCCAATTGGGGGCTGAACACCCTCATCATCCGCGAAGTGTCCCAGGACAAAAGCCAGGCCAGCCGCTATCTCCTAAACACCAGTTTGCTCCGTTTGGGCACAGGCCTGGTGGGCAGCCTGCCCGTCGTTCTTTACGTGCTGGGGCGGACAGTTGGCGGCAATCCGCTGGACGCTGCCACGGAGTGGGCCATTCTGCTGCTGATGGTGGGCATGGTTTTTTCTGGCATGGGGCAGGGATTGACGGGACTGTTTTACGCTTATGAGCAGGCGGAAATGCCGGCAGCCGTTACCACCGTCACCACCATCCTCAAAGTCGCTTTTGGCGTGCTGGCGCTGCTGTTGGGTTGGGGTTTCGTTGGCCTGGCGGGCGTTTCCATTCTAGTCAATCTATTTACCCTGGCTGTCCTGTCCGTCGCCGCCTTGCGCCAGTTCCATCTGCCTGGTCCCTGGCGCATTGACCTGAACTTACAGCGGCAGATGCTCACCGCCAGCTATCCGCTTATGCTAAACCACCTGCTGGCTACTGTCTTCTTCCTGGTAGACGTGCCGCTCTTGCAGCAGTTCAAAGGGGATGAACAGGTTGGCTGGTACGACAGCGCCTACAAATACGTGCGCGCCTTTAACGTTATCCCCGCCTTTTTTACGTTTGCGCTGTTTCCCGTCATTTCCCGCCAGGTACAAAGCGCCCTGGCAGACGCCCGCCGCACCTTTCGCATGTCGGTCAAGCTGCTGACGCTGGTGGCTTTGCCCCTGGCGGCAGTTACCACGCTGCTGGCGGAAGTGCTCATCAGTCTCCTGGGCGGCGCGGCTTTTTTGCCTGATGGGGCTATTGCTTTGCGCATTATGGTCTGGTCTATCCCATTTGGCTGGCTCAACAGCGTCACCAATTATGTCCTCATTGCTCTGGGGCAGGAGCGCATGCAGACGCGGGCGTTCGCCATTGGCGTGGGTTTCAACCTCATTGCCAACCTGATTTTCTTGCGCCTGTACGGGTATCGGGCTGCTGCTGTGATCACCATTGCTTCGGAAATCGTGCTGCTGGTAATTTTTCACATTTACCTGGTGCGCAAGATGCCTGATGTGGGCTGGCGGCAACTACTGTGGAAGCCAGTCCTTATTACCGCCGCGATGCTGGCAGCTATGGCGCTGGGGGCGCAGTTTAACTTGTGGCTTGGTCTGCTGGCGGGCATCATCGTCTATCCGCTGGGGCTGTTTGCCCTGCGCGTCTTTGGCGCGGAAGAGCGACAGATTCTGTTAAGCTTGCTGCCGCGAAAGTTGTGAACGGTAACCCGCGCAGGGGTTAGCAAAACCATAACAATCACCTAAACACACCTTAACTTGTGTGGGGTATAGTACGCTCAAGAGTGGACAAAGCCGGGCGTCTACGTGCCCGACATGGCCCCTGAAACGGGCTGACAGAAGGACAAAAGTATGCACATCTTGGTTACAAATGATGATGGCGTGATGGCGCCGGGTTTGCTGGCGCTGGCTCAAGCTATGCGCCAGGTAGGCGACGTGAGCGTGGTGGCCCCTGAACGCAACTGGTCAGGCAGCGGTCACGTCAAGACGCTGCACAACCCATTGCGCGTGCGTGAGGTCACGCTGGCGGATGGATCTCCTGCCCTATGCAGCGATGGCGCGCCCTCTGACTGTGTGGCGCTGGCTTTAATGGGCGTGATTAGCCGCCCGGTGGACATGGTGGTATCTGGCATTAACCCAATGGCGAACCTGGGGCACGACGTGACTTATTCGGGCACAGTGACGGCAGCCATGGAGAGTATTATTGCCGGCATCCCCGCTATCGCTTTTTCTTTAGATGGCGGCGAAAAAGGGCATGGCTACCTGGATTACGCCGCCACTGCCCGCATTGCACGCTTGATTGTGCGCACGGCGCTGACCAATGGTCTGCCCAAGGGGGTGTTCTTGAACGTGAATGTGCCGTATTTGCCGGCAGAAGAGATCAAAGGCATCCAGTTGACGCGCAAAGGTCTGCGCATTTATCGCGACGAGTTGGAAAAGCGGCAGGACCCGCGCGGCCAATATTACTACTGGATCAGCGGGCAGTCGCCCACAGGCGTGCCCGAAAAAGGCACCGACTTTGGCGCGCTGGTTGAAGGGTACGTTTCCGTAACTCCCTTGCAGCTTGACCTGACGGCTTATCACCATATGTTGGGGTTGTCGGAGTGGGGTTGGCAGAACGGAAATTTGCCGGCAGCCGCCGATAACGGCCAAACGACCTGAGGGGGCTACGCATCGCGCACAGCCAGTCGCAGCGTCTCCACTATTTGCTCCACAGTAACCCGGTCAGGCGCGCGAATAATCGTTGTGCCTTCCGCGCCAACGTAAAGACAAATCAGCTCATCCCCTTGCCAGCACTGCCCCTCGCCCGCAGCGGTGGGCAGCGCACTGGTTACCGCGCTGGCGTATTCCGCGAATGCGGCGGCAAACTCTCCCTCATCCAGCGGCGTGTCCCAACGCAGTTGTAACGCCATTGCCAGCGCCTCATCCTCTTCCCGCAAGTAGACGGTATAAGCGTCGCCGCCCCAGCCGGTAGCCGCCATGTCCACCGTGTTGTCGTCTAGCTGCTGCGCCAGGTATTGGCGCAAGAAAAATTCGCCAAACACATCTGCGTCAAGCTGTCGCCAGGCCACCCCCAACGTATCTGTCAGCGGCGGCATGGTGACGAGCTGCGGCTGGTCGCCCGCCAGATAACGGTCGGGGTGGAGGATATGCTCAGTGGAGCGTGGCGGGTTCTGCCAGGCGGCATCAACCGCCGCAAAGCCGCCTTCCGCATATAAGGTATTCACAAACGTAAATCCTTCGTCATAAGGGAAAGCAAAGCTGCGGCGCAGTACGGGGGGCATGGCGTCCAGGGCAGCGCTGTCGCTGTTGTTCTGGATTGCCGTGTAAATCTCGTTTACTTCTTTAGTGGAAAAGTACCCGTCAAACAGGTAAGCCAACTGCACCTGGGTGGCGTCTCCCTCTGCCAATGCCCGCAAAGCCAGACTCGCTTCAGAATCCAGCTCTTCATCATTGAGCAGTTCCAACTGGTAATATTGATCCTGTAAGGCATGTACAAACTCGTGGGCGTGCGTCCACTGCTCGTTGGCGTCTAGTGTGTCATCATCGCTGACCACTACAAACTCCGCCGTTTCTGGGTCGTAAAAGCCTAGAATCTGTTCACTGTAGAAGCTGGTATACACCTCGTACAGGTCCACGTCAGGCGTTACAAAGTCAAAGGCGCTGAGAACCAGAGCGTCGTCACGGGCAGCCGCTGGCGTATAATCGCCCAGGTCGTCTGCCACACGCGCCTGCAAATCACTCTCTGTAAGCAGCGTGAGCGTAACAGGTTGCCGCGGTTCCAGCCCACGAATCTCCACCACATTGGCTTCAATCACGGCTCTAATTTCGGCATTCGCATCAGCCGCCTCGTCCACGACCGTCAAAATCAATTCAATGGGGTCGCTGCTGCGCCCTTGCGTGTTAATAGCCGTGGCGCTCAGGGTGTAGCGACCAGCGGCTGGCGGCGCCCACTGCTTTTGCACAGTCACCAGTTGTTCATCTGCGGGCGAATAAGAAGCCAGCGACTCCCCATTGGCCGTCAGGTTGATAGCCACAAGCCCGGCAGGGTCGCTGGCAGACAGAACCACTTCGATGGATTGTCCCAGGAGTATTTGGGCATCGGCTTGCGGCGCAAAGAAAGCCACCAGAGGGGGACGATCCTGCCAGGCCTCTGCTGTAGCTGCCTGAGCCGCCAGTTCTGTCTCTGCCTGCGCCAGGGATGCCGTCAAGGTGGCTTCAATCGCTTGCTGCGCGGATACTGTACCTGCCAGGTCTGACACCTGGGCGGTGGCGGTAGATAGCCCGGCGGTGCGCGTGACCAATTCCGTTTCTGTTGACCACAGCGTGTCCCCCAACTGCTGTTTCTGCTGCTCCAACTGGGCAATGTCGCTGCGCATGGCGGTGCGTCCCTGCCACATAAAAAACAGGGCGGCAGCCAGTACCAGCAGCAAGGATA
>CAYQYJ010000197.1:0-2137 GCA_964421605.1 uncultured Ardenticatenaceae bacterium
CCGCCGCCGGCGCAGACGGCGTAACAAGCACAGGCGCGCTTACCGGCGCCGGCATAACCGCAGACGCCGCCGCTGCAAACTCACCCACCCCTTCTTCCTTCTTCCTTCTCCCTTCTTCCTTCTCCCTTCCCCCTGTCTCCAGGCGGGCGGGGCGGTCAATGGGCACGAAGCCGTCGGTGACCAGGGCGCGCAAGGTGGGCCCCGTGCCATACTGCCAGCGATTGGGGGCTGGCGGGCGCAGCGGCGCGCCTTGCGCCTTAATGCGCAGCACCCGTTTTTCCACTTCCGTTTCCGCCCAATCATAGCCACTGATGTCTGCCAGCCAGCGGTTGTAAAGCAGCGGGTTGTCCATGCGATTGAGGCTGCCCGGAATGTGGCGGGTGAGCGTCATGGCGATTTGGGAACCAAAGCCTGCCGCCAGGTGCAGGGCGTATTTGACCGGGTAGCGCCCGCCGCGGCTCAGGTTGAGCGATCCCAGTTCGGGGTCTATTTCTTTGAAGTTAGGCACAGGCGGCACAATGCCGTGTTCCAGAATCTTGACGGCAATAACGTCTTCGATGCCTACGCCCATGGGATGACCGGTGAAGCCTTTGGTGTTGGCTACGATGATTTCATTGGCGGATTCGCCAAACGTCTGCCGCAGGGCCACCACTTCCGCCGCGGCGCTGCCGCCGCGGGCCGGGGTGTACGTTTCGTGGGACATGAAGACCATTTGCGGCGCCATGGCGTAGCGGTTCAGGCCAAAGCGCCGTTCGGCGGAGGTGATCAGATTGTTCATGATCTGGCTGATGTGGTCTACGTCCAGCCGCGTGCCGTGGAAGGCGCTGTTGTTGGTTTCGCTGCTGAGCAGTTCCACAATGCCGCGCATCCCGCGTTCGCGCACGGCATCTTCGCTTTCCACCACCAGGGCGCAGGCGCCCATGCCCATGATGGTGCCGTGGCGGCGTTTGTCAAAGGGCAGCGCCGCTTCTTCCAGGCGGTCTTCGGTGGTGGCTGCGCCCACGCCCAGGAAACCGGCGCCCACCCATTCCATCATGTGGTCGCTGGTCACGTCGTCCGCGCCGATGACGACCACGCGGCGGCAGCGACCGGTGCGAATCCAATCTTCGGCAATGGCAATAGCCTGAGCCGTGGAAGCGCAGGCGGCGTTGACCTGTGTGTTGGGCCCGCGCGCGCCGATGTATTGGGCGAACTGGCTGTGCCCCATAGACAGGATACGGAAGAGGAAGCGGCGGTCAAAGACGTAGGGTTCGCGCGCTAGTTCCTGGCGTAGGTGCTGGATGCGGCGGTTGATTTCCTGGGCTGTGCCGGCGTCTTCCGTATACCGCCGCAAATCTTCCAACATCTCTAACTGCGTCAGCCGGTTCTGGAAGAGATGATAGCGCGTCATCTCATCCGCAAAGCGGTCGCCGCCGGGGAAAGCGCTGGCAAAAATCACGCCCGTCTCATCCTGCAAGCCGGCGGGCAGCACCCAGCGGTCAGGCAGAAGTTTCCCGGTGGTGGTGCGCTTGTAGGTCATCACCAGGGGAATGCCGGCTTCGCGCAAGGCGTCCAACCCGGCAGCCATCGCCAGTTGGGAGGTAATGTCCAGCGCTTCGATCAACTTTGCCGGCACGCCATACTCCTCCTCCAGGTCAAAATAGCCAGGGCGTCCCGCCAGTTTAATCACTTCGTCTGTGTTATCAATGGTGGCAAAACTGCCGCCGCCATCTTCCGACTTCACCAGGCGCACCACGCGCTTGGCGACCATCAACTTGCGGAAACGCTCCGGAATCAGGTCCACAAACTGCTCGCCGCGCAAAATGCGGGCCGCGTTTTCCGGATCCATTACAGACTTCTCCGCGCCAGGCAGCCCCAAACCCGTACCGCTGATGACCACCGAGCCGGTGGGCGGCATATTCCGGTCATAAACAACCGGTTGGGCGGCGGCAGGCTGCGCCGCGGCAGCCTGCAGCGCCTGCGCCAGCAGTTGGCTCAGGTCTGCCAGGGAAGCGGGGGCGTCCGCTGTGGGCGCGCCCGCGACGGGCGGCGCGCCGTTGCCAGCAGGAACGGTTGGTTGTGTTTTCATAACAGGTTGCTCGGTGACGACTGCGGCGGGCTTTGTCGCTGCCAGCGGCGTAGACAACTGTTCCGCGCC
>CAYQYJ010000197.1:2237-6941 GCA_964421605.1 uncultured Ardenticatenaceae bacterium
CGCGCCGTAGCCGGCGGCGTACAAACCGCAGAGGGCTTGATTGAAAGCGGCTAACTCGCCCGTTTTGGGGTGATTGGTAATCAGGGCGGTTACGTCTGGTTTGTCCGCTAACACGTCCACGACAAAGCCGCGCAAAGCCCGTTTGGGACCAACTTCCACAAAGACGCGCGCGCCGGCGTTGTACAGCGTGTGTACCCCTTTCACCCATTGCACGGGGGAAGCGATCTGTCGCTGCAAAATATCCTTGATAGATTCAATGTTGTCGGTGGGGTAGAACTCGCCCGTGACGTTGGTCACAATGGGCAGCGAGGGCAGGTTGACGTGCAGCCGGTTCAACACCTGGCGCAGCGGCGCGCTGGCGGGAGCCACGATCTTGGTGTGGAAGGCGTGACTGACAGGGATGTGGCTGGCTTTGTACCCTTTGGCGTTGAAGAGGTCTACCGCCTGGTCTACGGCGGCGCTGGCGCCGCCAAAAACGCATTGGCTGTTGCTGTTAATGTTGGCGGGGATGACGTAGCCATCCACTTCTTTCAGGGTGGCTTCCACCACGTCCAGGGGGGCCAGCACAAAAGCCATTTTGCCGTTGTCGTCTACGCTGACGCGGGCCATCTCGCTGCCGCGGGCGGCGGCGGCTTCCAGGTTATCCTCGAACGGCATAATGCCGGCAGCCATCAACGCCGCGTACTCCCCTAACGAATGCCCCATCACCATGTCCGGCTGGAAACCGTAGGCTTGCAGCAGCTGCAGCAAGGCGGCGTCCAGCGTCAGCACCGCCGGCTGAGTGATCGCCGTTTGCATCAGGTCAAACTCCGCCCGCATCAGGGCGTTGGCGTCGCTGCTGTCCACAAAGATGTACTCCGTCAGCGGCTTGCCCAGAATGGGCGTCATCACCCGGTCCGCTTCGCGGAAAACTTCAGCTACCTCAGGCGCTGCCTGCGCCAGTTCGCGCCCCATGTTCACGTATTGGCTGCCCTGACCGGGGAAGAGGAAGGCGATTTTCCCGGTGGGCGCGCCGCTGCCGCGAAAGACGCCCTGCGATTCCAACGCCTTCCACGCCTGCGGATTATCAAAGCTCATGATTTTGTGCGCCTTTTGCAGGCGGGCCAGCAGTTCGTCGTGGTCGCCAAAGTCAATCACCAACCGTTCGCGGGCGCGGATTGTTTCCGGTTGGGGCAGCGCCAGCGGCGGCGTCCACCCCCCTTCCACGCGCTGTATTGTTTCTAGCAGCCGTTCCTGTAATTGCGGCGTGTTGTCTGCGCCTAATGCCAGGATGCCGCGCAGCGGAGCGCGGCGTAGGGGACGGGCGGCGGGAGCGACTGCCGCCGCCGCAACGGCCGGGCGGGCGACGGTTTGCGTCGTCTGCGCGGTGGCGCGGGACCGTGTTAGCAAGCCAGGCACGTGTTCTTCCAGCACAATGTGGAAGTTTGTGCCGCCGAAGCCGTAGGCGCTGACGCCGCAGCGGCGGGGATCGCCATTGCGTGCCTGCCACGGTTGGGTTTCGTGGTTGAGGAAGAACGAGGAGTTGGCAAAATCAATATTAGGGTTGGGCGTTTGCGCGTTGAGGGTGGGCGGCAATGTTTTGTGGTAGAGAGCCAGGGTAGCCTTGAGCAGGCCGGCTGCGCCCGCGCCCGCCTTGAGGTGACCGATGTTACTCTTGGCAGAACCGAGGGCGATGCTGTGTCTGGGCGCATTGCCGAAAACGGCTTGCAGACTTTCCACCTCTACCACGTCGCCGACGCGGGTGCTGGTGCCATGGGCTTCCACCAGGGTGGCAGTAGCGGGATCAAGCCCCGCGTTTTCCCATGCGCGCGCCGTTGCCAACCGCTGTCCCAGGGGATTCGGGGCGGTGATGCCCTTGCCCTTGCCATCGCTGGCCCCGCCCACGCCGCGAATGACGGCGTAAATGCGGTCGCCATTCTGTTCGGCATCTTCCAACCGCTTCAACAGGAAAGCGGCAGCGCCTTCGCCCATCACAAAGCCATCGGCCCCATCCCCAAAGGGGCGGGTTCCGCTGCCGCTGAGGGCGCCGATCTTGCAGAACTTCACGTAGCTGGAAATGTCCATATTGCGGTCCACGCCACCCGTGATCACGGCGTCAACCTTGTGTTCAATCAACATGGCAAAAGCGGCTTCGACGGCGGCAAAACTGGAGGCGCAGGCTGCGTCGGTAATGAAGTTGGGGCCGCGCAGGTTAAGGACGTTGGAAACACGCCCAGAGATGATGTTGGCTAACTCGCCAGGCATGGTGTCTTCGGTGATGGGCGGGATTATGTCGTTGATCGCCTCTCGCCAGCGCTGCAGAATCTCGTGCCGCGTAGACGCTGGCAGATCATTGAATGCGGCTACGGACTCCAGCACCTCAGCGTATTCGGGCAGCACAATGCGGGCGCGGGTCAGGAAGACGCGCTCTCCCCCCATGGCTGTACCCAATATAACAGCGGTGCGCTCCGTATCCAGGGGACGCTCCGGATACCCATAATCCGCCAGGGCGTCGGCGGCAATGGTCACCGCCCACTGCTGGCCCTCATCCATAGCCGCAGCCACTTTGGGCGGCATGCGGAAACGTTTCCAGTCAAAGGCAAAGCCGCGCACCCAGCCGCCAATTTTGCTGTAGGTTTTGTCGGGGGCGTTGGGGTCGGGGTCGTAATAGTGGGCGATGCTCCAGCGGTCAGGGGACACTTCACTGATGCTGTACCGTTTATTGATAATGTTGTTCCAGAAAGCCGTCGCGCTGAGCGCATCGGGCATGATAGCGCCCACCCCGACAATGGCGACAGCTCTGTCAGCAGGATGTTCCATGAGAATCTCTCCCATTGCCCGTGCCGGGCAGTTTATGAGAACGCGTTCATGAGAACGCTTTATTCAGTTGTTGCGCTGCAAAATCCATATCGTCAATGAGGCCAGTTTGGGACTGGTAAATTGCCGGCAGGTTCAACGAGTCAGCCAGGTTGGGATCGCTTTGTCCCGCGCCAATGGTCCAGCGCAGCCCATCCGCCGCTACCTTTAGCGCTGCTTCGCGGGCATGAATGCGCGCCAACGCCTGGCGCGTGGGCACGTTCAGTTGGATCGCCTCGGTCGGTTTTTGCACCACCCGTTCGGCAAACACCGCCGCCGTTTCCGCATAAGCCACCAGTTCCCCCAGGCGGAACAGCACGTGCTGGTTGCGCGTCAGCCGGTCCAGGCGGCAGCGCTCCATAACCACCGCCAGCGCCCGCAGCGCCAGGGCGGCTATATGGGCTCCGTTGTGCGGTTCAGCCACATGCAGCGCCTCTAACCGCGCCGCCCAGTCGTTATAGTAAGCGCCGCGCGTTTTCAAGTGCAGTTGCCAGCGGTCGCGCGCCATTGTCCATTCCATAATTTCCGACGTGCCTTCATAAATGGTCGTAATCCGCACGTCGCGCTTAATTTTTTCCACGAAGTATTCCTTCGTGTAGCCATATCCGCCATGCGCCTGAATAGCGTCTTCGGCGGCTTTATTGCCGGCTTCCGTCGCCATGTACTTGGCCACAGCGCCTTCCGTTGCCAGCCCTTCTTCGCCGCCGTCCAGGCGTTCCGCCACCCATTCAATGTACGTGCGCGCCGCTTCCAGGCGGGCGGCGTTGGGCACAATCAGTTTGTGGGTGTAGCCTTGCTTCTGGCTCAGGGGCGCGCCGCCTTGAATGCGTTCTTGCGCGTAGCGAATGGCGCGGCGCAGCGCTTCCCAGCCCGCCCCCAGGCCAAATGCGCCCACCATGAGGCGGGTGTAGCCAAATACCGCCTGCGCCTGCGCCAGCCCTTTGCCTTCTTCCAACCCCACCAGGCGGTCGGCGGGCACATAGACTTCATCTAAAAACAGGGCGGCGGTGTTGCTGGCGCGGATGCCATGTTTGTCTTCCGGCTTGCCGTGCGTGAAGCCCGGAGCGCCTTTTTCCACCACAAACCAGGACGGCCCGCCGGGCGCCAGCGCCAGAATAGAATACAAATCGGCCACGCCGCCGTTGCTGATCCATTGCTTGCGCCCGCTGATTTTGTAGCCGGTGATGTGTCCATTTTCGTGGACGGGTTCGGCTTTGGTGGTGAGGGCCGCCAGGTCGCTGCCCGCTTGTGGTTCGGTAGCCCCGTAAGCCATCAGCAGCGCTTCGTCCGCCACCCGCCCCATCCACAACGCCTTTTGTTCCGGGGTAGCCCCCACCGTAATCGGGTCGGAGCCGAGGAAGGTAGCCAGCACGCCCGTGGCGACGCCCAGGTCGGCGGCGGCGATTAGCTCCGAAATACGATAAATGTCATACGCGCCGCCATCCAGCCCGCCATACTCTTCGGGGATGAAGAGCAGGTGCAGGCCTAAGTTGTTGGGATCGTATAGCTCTTGTAGAACTTCGAGGGGAAATTCGTCTTTGTAATCCAATTCCAGCAGATACGCCTGGGTTAGCTTCCGCTCGGCATACTTCTTGAGCGTGTCCAAGACCATATCTCGCGTTTCTTTATCCAATCCGGGCATGGTATTCTCCTTCAAAACGCACAGGGATATTTAGTTGTTGCGCACTCTCTCCATTGTAATGGAGGCCCAGAGCGGTACAGAGTGACAAACGTCATACGATTGATAGGAGAAAATAATCAGCGATGGCTCTGTCGGGCAAACTGTCAGTTTGCCCCCTCCCGCTTCCATCCCCGTGGGACAAATGGTAACACCCCATTAAAACGTGACGCTCTCTTCAACCGCCTATC
>CAYQYJ010000198.1:0-2518 GCA_964421605.1 uncultured Ardenticatenaceae bacterium
GGGGGGGGGGGGGGGGGGGGGGGGGGGGGGGGGGGGGGGGTGGGGGGGGTGGGGGTGGGGGGGGGGGGGGGCTGGGGGGTGGATGTGGCGGTGGCGGTGCCTGTAGCGGTGCTGGTGGGCAGGGGGGTAGGCGTGGGGGTGTGGCTGGGGATAGGCGTCGGCGTCATGGGCAAGGGCAGGGGCGTGGCGGTGTTCGTGGGTTGGACGACGCCGACGACTTGCGGGGCCTGGGTGGGCGTAGGCTGCGTTTCGACTACCGGCTGGCGACCGCAGGCGGCTGCTCCGAGGACGATGAGCAGGGCAAAAAAGTAAGCATAGCGGCGAAAGGGGACGTATTGGATGGTGGGGGTCATGTGCATGGCGGGGCCGGCGGCCAATCAGGCCTTTTGTGAGGGAAGGGATGTCGGTTGGGTACGGTTTTGTAAGTTGCGGATGCGGCGGCGGGCGGCGCGACCGAGGGTATGGAAGGGATGCCAGAGCGTCAGGGCGAGCAGGTGGGCGGGGCGGTGGACGTTATAGTAGTCGGCGAGAAAGGGGCGGCCAGGGAAAAGGACGCGCCAGGGAGCCAGCAGGAGATCGGTGGGTCTGTCGGTGGTGAGGAACCGCCACCCAAGGCGGCGGCGACCATAGAGGGCGCGGGTGCGGTTGATGGCGTCTTCCTGGCGGAAGTAGCGGCGGAAGAGGGCGTGTTTCCAGGAGGGGGGGGCAAGCTGGCGCAGGATAGATGCCGGCATTTTCGTCCCCAACAAACTCTGGCTCAGCCACAGACAGTAGTAACTCACCTGCGCCGCCCGCGCGGTCTGCGCCAGGCGCACAAAGGCGGGCCAGAAATCTGGTTCGTGCTGGCAGCGCGCCAGCAGGCGATCAATGTCCAGATAGTGGCGCAGTCCCAGGTCGCTAAAGCGGTGCTGTAAGCCCGTGTGCAGACAGAGATGGAGCAGCATGGCGGGCGGGGCCGGCTGCCACAGGTTGGCGTTGGGGTCGAGGGGGACGGCGGTGGACCAGATGTGTTCCAGGTCGAGGTGGGCAACCTGGCTGACCAGGACAGTCTGACGCAGGGGCCAATGGAACTCCAGTTCGATTTGCTGCCCCAGCACCCATTTGGTGAGGCGCAGATGCCAGCCAAACTCCTGCATGGCGGCGCGATCTGGCTGGGCCGACACCTGTTCCTGGTGCAGGGTGTAGCCGGCAGCCTGGAGTTCAGCCAGCGCCGCTTCAGCCTGGGGCGCGGGCACAGCCACGTCCAGGTCGCCCATAAAGCGCAGGGCGGCGTCTTCATAGACGGTCTGCGCCAGGGCGGCGCCTTTGAGCGCCAGCAGGCGAATGCCGTGGGGGTGCAGCAGTTGGCCCAGGCGGCGCAGTTCCGTCAGGCGGATGTGGTTGGCGGACAGGTTTTGGTAGTAGCTGCGTTTAAGCTGCTCCAGAGCAGCAGCGTTGACGCCGGGTTCGGCTTGCAGGCGGCGATAGAGCAGCGGCGCCAGACCGTCGCTGACAGCCCGCTGCGTCAGGGTTTGCCAGTCAAAAGCGGTGGGAACGGGCGGCAGGGGCGCCTCTTTTTGCAGGCAAGCCAGCAGGAAACGCTGCTCTGCCAGCCCTAATGGGGGCCATTTTCTGGCCGATTTATGCAGATAGTCTTGGCCCATGTTTGCTCAAGGGGAAGCTACCAGAGTGGGCAGGCAGCCAGTGAAACAGGCGCTCAGGCAAGAGAAGAGGCAGCGCCATTGGCGCTCCATTCGTGATACAGTTTTACCAGGTTGGCATGATGCAGGTCGGTGACAAAGCCGTTCAATGGGATGCGGGATTTGCCGCAGCTTTCAATGGAAATACCAGCCAGGGCAGATGCAGGTTTGCCCGCCTTGATCAGTTTTATAACTTTGGTCTTGATGGTTTTCAAGTATTCCAGGTCGCTTTCGATCAGGGATTTCACTTCGCCGCGCAGGATGACATCGCCATGCCCCTGGACAACGCTTTCTGGCGACAAGTCCAGCATGGTGTGCATAGAGGCTACGAGATCATCGTAGTTGCCATCGAACAGGGTGGGCACAGGCATGGCGGTGTCGGAGGCGAACAAAATCCGGTCGTTGAGCACAAATGCGCCGATCAAGTCATTGCTGTGGCCGGGGAGGTGGAGGAGTTGGATGGTTTTGCCGCCCAGGTGCAGGTTAAACTGCCCTTCGTCGAACACGATATCGGGCAGCACCACCTGAATACCCTCAAACTCGGCATTTTGGGCTTGCGTCTGGGCTAACCCTTCGCGCCCTTTGGTGTCCAGCAGTTCGCGGCAGAGTTTGTGCCCAATGATTTGGGCATAGGGGAAGAAGAAGGAGCCGATGGTGTGATCGGCGTGATAGTGGGTGTTGATGACGTAACGTATCCGCTGGCCCAGGCGAACTTCGAGGAAGTCGCGGATGGCTTCGGTTTCATCGGGATAGAAGAGGGTGTCAATGAGGATGACGCCTTCTTTGGTGATGATAGCCCCAGCCGTGACCTGGGCATAACGGCGGCTGCGAAATACGTA
>CAYQYJ010000198.1:2618-6918 GCA_964421605.1 uncultured Ardenticatenaceae bacterium
GCGGCGGGGAGGTAGATACATCACTCCCCGCCGTGCCGTGTGGACCTCTTGGTTTGAACCTGCGGTAAGCAGGTGGGAATCTTCTCGAGAGGAATCTGCCTGGCCTTAGCTACTACATATCCTCGCCGTATTCCGATTCCCCGAATTAAAGCGTTGGCTCAACGACGGAAGCCCATCACGCACACGGCAGGATGAGCCGATATTAGCACAGTCAAAGGGCGATTGCAACCGAATTTAGCGGGTCTCACACTCTTTTCAGGCGGTGGGTTGGGGGGGAGAAAGGTCTTGTTCGGGCAGGCAAAGGACGGGCGAGGGCAGAACGCGGCGGTAGACGAGGGCGGTTTCGCGGGCGGCGCGCCGCCAGGAAAAGTCGGCAGCGCGCGCCAGACCGCGCTGGCGCAGTTCGCGCCGCCAGCCGGCATCCGCTAACAAGTCGCTGATGGCTGCCGCCAGAGCCGCTTCGTCGTAGGGGTCTACCAGACAGGCGGCGTCGGCGCATACTTCGACTAGCGTGGGGAGGTTGCTGGTGAGGACGGGCACGCCGCAAGCCATCGCTTCTACCAGGGGCAAGCCAAAACCTTCGTAGAGGGAGGGGTAGACAAATAAGTCGGCGCAAGAGAACAGGGTGGGTAAGTCCGCCGTGGGCACATAGCCCAGGTAGCGCACGCGGTCTGCCATGCCGCAGGCGGCTACTTTTGCCATAAAATGTTCCATGTGCCAGCCAGTGGGGCCCGCCAGGATGAGCGGGTGCGGGTATCCCTGGCGGCGCACCTGGGCTAAAGCGCGCACCAATCGGTCCAGGTTCTTGCGCGGCTCCAGGGTGCCTACGTGAAGCAGAAAACGCGGCGGTAGATGGTATTTCTGGCGCAGGGCAGCCTGCCGCTGGGGGTCAAGGACGGGGTGGAAGTGGTCTGGGGCGGCTTCGTGGACGACGAAGATTTTGGCGGGGGGGATGTTCAAGACGCGGGACAGTTCCTGGCGGGCTTGTTGGGAAACGGTGATGATGGCGGCGGCGCGGCGGGACAGTGCCGGCAGCAGCGAACGCATAGCCAGCAGACGGGTGCGGGGGTGATACTGGCTGTACAAAAAGAGCGAGGCGTCGTGGATGGTCAAGACAAACGGCACGCCCGGCAGCAGCGGCGCCTGGGCGTTGGTGAAGTGGCAGAGGTCTACGCCGCTCTGGCGGATCACGCCTGGCAGGACAAACTGCATCCACAACCAGCGGCTGCGGGGGAAATGGGCCAGCACAGGCTGCGCCCGCGCCAGCGCTTCCTCCAGCGGAGCCAGGGGGCGGTTGGTGTACAGCAAGCAAGACCAGTCCGGGTAGGCTTGCAGCAGCGCCGCCAGCAAACGGCCCGTGTATTGGCCCACGCCGGAGCGCAGCCCAAGCAGGGGCGTGCCATCCAGCCCCAGACGCAGGCTCATGTCGTTGGCTCCCGCTGCGCCAGCCAGAGGCCCACCAGCAGCCAGAAAAGAATGGCGGTGGCGTTAAACATGAGGAAGTAGTCGAGTAAACCGTGCAAGAGGTAAGCCAGCAAGCCAGCGGCTACGCCTATCTGCCAGATGGTCGCCTGCGGGCGGCGCAATTGGCGCAGCAGGTCAACCACCAGCAGCCCCAACCAGGCCAGGAAAGGCAGCCCGCCCAACAGGCCCAGGGAGACGAGCGTTTCGATGTACCAGTTGTTGGTGTGGATCGTTTTGTCCCAGGCGGCGGCGTCCAGGAAGAGGCCATAGGTGAGGCGGAAGTTGTCCAAGCCAATGCCCAGCCAGGGGCGCTGTAAGAACTGCTGCCAGGCAATTTGCCACAGGACGCGGCGCACGGGGATGGGGGCGGTAACGGTGATGGGGACGAATTCTTCGCCCGCCACAGCAGGCGAGGAGGGGTCTTCGGGCGTAGGAAGGGGGAGTTCGCCGGTTACTTCGACGCGGGTGACGGCGACGTATCCGGTCTTGTCGCTGAACCAGGTGACGTATTCCTGTACCATGTCCCAGGTCAATTCGTAGTCGCCGGGGGTTTGCGGCGCGGGCAGGGTGATAATCTGGCTGATTTGCTGCCCAGGGCGCACGGCTGTTTCCAGGTGCCAGCGGGGGCGGTCGGGCAGTTCGGCGCCGTCTGCCAGCCGCCGCCAGGAGGCGCCAATGTGTATCGGGTTGGGGCCGGCATTGATCCAGGTCAGGTCGCCATCGTTGTGGACGGTGATGGGGATGGGTATGGCGTCGCCAGGGGCAAGCTGCAAGGCGGCGGGGACGTCAAAGCGCACCTGATACCAGGTTTTGTCGTCTTCGCTGCGCAAACGCAGGTTCCAGACGGGGCTGCGGGTGGTGTTGATCAGGATGGCGAGGAGGACAATGCCGGCAAAACCGCCCCAAAAAGCCGCCATCTTTTGCCTTGCCGGCATCTGCCGCTGCCACAGCCAGACGCCGAGGAAGAGGCTGACTGCCAGGAGGACGGCAAAGGCGGTGCGGCTGTAGGTGAAGAAGCTGGACTCCAGATAAAACAGGGTTGCCAGTCCCAAAACGGCGGCTGCCCAACGGCGGTCACGGTTGGACCAAAGCCAGGCCAGCAGCAGGGGCAGGGTGGCTTCCATGTAGATGGCGGCTTGATTGGCGTGGTCAAAGCTGGCAGAGAGGCGCAGGAATGGGCCCACAGTGGTGGGCATGGTGCGGAAGGTGTCCAGCCAGATTAGCGGAATGCCGCGCAGCAGTTCCAGCAAACCGACTGCCGCCATGAGCAGTCCGCCTAAGACGAGGGCGAGAATGAGACCGGTGCGCTGGCGGGCTGTGACGGCAACGTGCGGCAGGAGCCAGGCTAACGCCAAACCGGTCAAGGTACGTCCGACGGCTTTGAGGCCGTTCAGACGCAGTTCGACTTCTGGGGATAGAAGGGCGCTGAGCAAGGCTGCCAGGAGCACGATGAACCAGAGAACGGCCCACAGCGGCGGCATTCCCTCGTCCAGGCGTCCCGACTGGGGACGCCGCCAGCGTTGCAGGAGGCCAAGCCCCAGGGCAACGCTCAAAGCGAGTTCCAGGTTGGTGAGTTGGAGGGGACCAAGCTGAAGCCAGGGGGCAGTGGTTTCAAAGGGCAGGCTGAACGCCAGCCAGAGAAAGCTCAACCAGGCAAGTCTGGCTAACCAGTCATGGGCAGGGGAAGGGTGGGGGTGTGTCACAAGGCAGTCAGCAGTAATTTGTGGACCAGGCCTCAGCCAGTGGATGAGGGCTTATTTGCTAAGACGCCTAAGCAGGCGAAAAGTAACGTTGTTTCGGCGACGAGAACGGATATGGCAGGGCCGGCGGGACCCAGGGCGGGGATGAGCAGCCAGCTCAAGCCGCCATGGAGGGCCAGCATCACACCCATGAACAGGGTGAGCCAGCGTTGTTGGCCACGGGCGATCAGGTAATGGGTGAGGCTGTAGTTGACGAATGCCGGGACCACGGACCAACTGAGCCATTGTAACACAGGTATGCTATCATGAAATTCTGGGCCGTACAGGCGGCTGATGAGCCAGGGGGCCGCCAGCCAGAGGAGAAGGGCAATGGCAGCGCCGCCGCCTAACAGCAGCAGCGCGCCGCGCCATCCCAGGCGACGGGCATGGCGGGGATGGCGGCGTAGAGCCTGGCTGTAAGCGGGAAAGAGGGCGGCGAGGAAGGATGCGGGTAAAATCTGCATCGGTTCGACCAGACGCTGCGCCGCGCTGAACTGGGCCACGGCTGTGGCGTCCAGTCGGGCTTCCAGCCAGAAGATGGGCAGGCGGGTGTAGCTAATGGATAGAAATGTGGCTGCGCCCAGGGGAAGCGCCTGCTGCCAGAGGGCGCGGCCCAATGGACTTGAGAAAGGCAAGGGGCGGCTTTGAAACCAGCCATCCCGCTTTAAGCCGTAGATAGCCAGCGCAGCGATGACGCTGACGGAAGCCAGGGTGGTTAACGCCAGGGCAGGCAGCCCGCCGCCCCACCAGAGGGCGAGCGCGCCGCTGATGGACGTGAGCAGGCGGGCGGAAGCCAGGAGTTGGGCTTCGCGGCGCAGTCGCTGTTGCCCACGAAACACGTAGGCGGCGTATTCCAGGAAGGTTTGCGCCAGCATAGCCAGCCCTAACCCTAGAAAACTGAGGCGAATGGGGGGGGGATTGCCGGCAGAAAACAGCCAGAAAAGAAGGGCAACAGGTAGAGCCAGGGCGCATTTCCAGCGCAGGGCGGTGTGTACGGCTGCTTGCGCCGCCTGCCCTTTGACGGCTACTTCACGGGTGATGAGGGTTTGCAAGCCCATGTCGCCCAATTGGGCCAGCACAAAGCCTTGCGCCAAGCC
>CAYQYJ010000199.1:0-4735 GCA_964421605.1 uncultured Ardenticatenaceae bacterium
AAGGTCAATATTTGCTGGTAAGCGCGTGGTTCCCATGCTATTATGTAAGCATGGCGCTGGTCAGGCGGTGCGCCGGGGGGTGACCATTTTGGTGTATGGCATGAAAGAGTGGTCAATTCGGCGACTTGACCCACGGGTGTGGCGTGCCTACATTTCGGTCTTAGCAAACCTCCTTGTTTGCTGGAGGTTGCTCCCAGGCCAAAGGAATCAGGTTTATGTATACCGTTGAGGTTTCGCATTTAGCCAAGCGGTTTGGCAGCGTTCAGGCGGTGGTTGACGTCTCTTTCGCGGTGGAGCCAGGAGAGATATTCGGCTTGTTGGGGCCCAATGGGGCGGGGAAGACAACGACTATACGCATGATGATGGATATTTTTAAGCCAGATGCCGGCACAATCAGCGTCCTGGGTGGCCCATTGGACCTGGCGCGGAAACGGCGCATTGGCTACCTGCCAGAAGAGCGCGGGCTGTATAAAGACCTGAAACTGGAGCCGACCCTCCTTTACCTGGCGACGCTGAAGGGAATGGACGAAAAAACAGCCCGCAGCCGCCTGAGCGAGTGGTTAGCGCGGTTCGATCTGGCTGAACACCGCCACAAGAAGGTGCAAGAACTGAGTAAGGGTATGCAGCAGAAGGCGCAAATTATCGCTACCCTGGTGCATGATCCAGACCTGATCGTCATTGACGAGCCGTTTGCGGGCCTGGACCCGGTCAATACGCGGCTGGTAAAAGATATTCTGGACGAGATGCGCCTGGCGGGGAAGAGCATCATTATGTCCACGCACCAGATGTATCAGGTAGAAGCGCTGTGTAACCGGATCGTGCTGATTGATAAGGGGGCAACCGTGTTGTATGGCAAAGTGGATGAAATTAAGCGCAACTTTGCCGGCAACGCTATCTCCTTAACCGGCTCTGGGGATTTCACCCAAATTCCAGGAGTGTTGGAAGCGCGGCATCAAAATGGGGCGTGGCAAATGACGCTGGCTGTGGGGACCGATCCGCAAGCAGTGTTGCGCGCCCTGACGGCGCGCCCCGATGTTCACATCGAACGGTTTGAATTGGCGGAACCGTCGTTGGACGACATCTTCATCAACGTGGTTGGGCGACCCACCAATGGGATCAGCCAGAAGGAGGGGGGCAATGGATAACTACTGGCTGGTCATGCGGCACGAATACCGCCGGATCGTAGCGCGGCGGGGCTTCCTGTTGGGCACGCTGGCTGTGCCCCTGGCGATTGCCCTGCTGATTGGTTTTGCCGTCCTGGTGGAACTGTCCCAGGAAAGCAAAGACCCTATTGGTTACGTGGACAACGCGCACTTTCTGGATGAAGCAGTGCAAACCACCCTGGGTGATGCGGATAAGCGGGTAGCCGTTATCGCTTACGCCGATGTAGATAACGCCCTGGAGTCGTTGAATGCCGGCACGATTCAAGCCTTTTTCGTCTTTCCTCCCGATTATCCCGCCAATCGCGCCACCGACCTCTACTATCTACGCCAGCCGCCCAGCGGCAGCGCCTGGGAAGATTTCGACGACTTCGTCAGAGCAAATCTGGTGCGCTCGTTGCCGGCAGCGCAGCAAACCCGGCTGCTGGAAGGAAGCAACATCGTGGTGGAAGACACCGTCAGTCAGCGGCGTTTCAGCGAGCAGGGTATTGTCAACGTCCTTTTGCCCATAGTCGGCAGTTTCTTCTTCTTTATTGCCACCATGACGGCGTCCGGCTATATGCTGCGGGTGGTAGCGGATGAGAAAGAAAACCGGACTATGGAGATTATGCTTACCTCCATCACGCCGCGACAGCTTGTGGGCGGCAAAGCGATAGGCTTGTTGGCGGCGGCTTTAACGCAGCTTCTTATCTATGTCGTCGCCGTGATCATAGCCCTGCAAGTAGCGGCCCCTTATATACCCGAACTGCAAGAAGTGCAAATCCCCTGGGGTTATCTGGGCGTGATGGCTTTGTTTTTCTTTCCAGCCTATGGCCTGGTCTCAGCCATCATGGTAGCCATTGGCAGCGCCGTTACGGAGTTACAGCAGGGGCAACAAATTGCCGGCGTGCTCAACCTGGTTTTCATTGTGCCTTTGTTTGTGCTGCCGCTTTTGTTCGAGAATCCCAACAGCCCGTTCGTCATCTTCCTGTCGCTCTTTCCCACCAGCGCTTTCCTGACTATCTCGCTGCGCTGGGGCCTGGGCACGGTGCCTTTGTGGCAGTTGGCGACAAGTTGGATTATCTTGATGGGTTCCATGCTGTTGACCATCGCCGCCGCCGCCCGTATTTTCCGCGCGGGTATGCTGCACTATGGCCAGCCGTTGAACGCTAAAAGCGTGCTGGCAGCCCTGCGAGGGTGATACCGTATGCACAACATCTGGCTTGTTTTCAAACACGAAATCATTACGACGCTGCGCCGAAAATCATTCTGGATAATGACTTTCCTGATGCCGGCTATCTTAATCGCCTTTAACGGCTACGCCATCTTGCAAGAAAACGACGCTATCAGCAGCGAAAGCGAGAGCAGCGCCAACGCCCAACCCGAACTCCCGCGCGTGGGCCTGGTAGATGAGTCCGGCTTAATTAAAGCCATGCCGCCTGATCTCCCCCCCGTTTTTACGCCCTACACGGACGTCGCCGCCGCGCGCGCCGACCTGGATGCAGGCCGGCTAAGTCAAGTAGCAGTCATTCCCGCCGATTACCTGGACAGTGGAAACATCCTGATCTACGCCCCCAACTTCCAGTTATTCAGCGGCGGCGACAGCAACAGCATAGCCTTTGGCAGCAATAATGAGTGGTTATTGCCTTACCTGCTCCATTACAATATCAGCGGCGATCCGGCCCTGGCGGCGGCTATTTTTAATCCCACGCCAGGAGCGTTGACCAACCAGATCGCCGTTCAGCCGGCAGCGGAAACCAGCGGCGGCGAGCGGGCGCAGGCAGAACTGGTGGCGACCATCATCCCGTACATCTACTATTTCATTTTGCTCGTGGTCAGCGGCTACATGATGCAGAGCGTCACCGCCGAAAAAGAAAACCGGGTGGTAGAAATATTGCTGCTCAGTCTGAAGCCCACCGAACTGATGACGGGCAAAATCCTGGGGCTAACGATCGTCGCTCTGTTACAGTTGGCTATCTGGTTCGGCGGCGGCGTTTTTATGTTGCAGCGCAGCGCCATCTGGCTCAACGCGGCTAACTTCACTTTCCCGTTTAGCTTCTTTATCTGGGCGATTCTATTTTTGTTGTTTGGCTACCTGGCGTACGCTGCGATTATGGCGGCAGCAGGCGCTATTGCCCCCACCGCCCGCGAAGGCAATCAGGTCACATGGCTGCTGATTGTGCCGCTGCTGCCCACGTTGATGTTTGCCAGCGTATTTCTGGACAATCCGCATGGCGCGCTGGCGTTGGGGTTGAGCCTGTTCCCTTTGAGCGCCCCCAGCGCTATGGTGACGCGCATTGCCGTGGCTGAGGTGCCGCTGTGGCAAATTCTGCTCAGCCTGACCGGTCTGGCGCTGACGGCTTATTTGTTTGTAATGTTGGCGGGGCGCTTTTTCCAGTCGGGTAACCTGTTGTCGGCGGAATCGTTCAACTGGAAACGGCTGGCTACCGGATGGCGACGCTCATGAAGCTACCTGTTCGCCCACAAGAACCCGTGCCTTATCCTAAAGTGGCAGTTCCTGTGCTAAGCGGCATCGCGGCGCTGATGGCGCTGGTACTGTGGCTGGCGCCGCTAGAGGAAACGCTGGGCGCCGGCATCAAAATCGTTTACGTGCACGTGGCGCTGGTATGGACGGGGATGGCGCAGTTGGCGGCTGCCGGCATTCTGGGCCTCATCCTGATCATCACCGAGTCGCCCGGCGTGCAAAACTGGTTAACGACCGTCAGCCGCGTGGGTTTTGCCTTTCTGACCGCCGCTGTGATTGCCAGTTTGTGGGCGGAAATCGTGAACTGGGGCGGCATTTTATGGTCAGAACCACGCACGCGCTCCCTGTTGCAGTTGCTGGCGGTGGCCCTCATTGTCCGCGTGCTGCATGGCTGGGTGCGGCAGCCGCGCATCCAGGGCGTCTTGCATCTGTTCGTGGCGCTGCTGCTGGCGGCGTCCACGCTGTTCGTTCCCCGCTTCTTTCACCCCGACGATCCCATCGGCAGTTCCACCGCCGCTGCCATCCAGCTAACCTTCTACAGTCTGTTTAGCCTGTGCTTTATTGCCGGGCTGTGGATCATGGGGTATATCCACCATGATCAGGCAACTCCCTCTCTTTGAGATCCCTGCCAGTTGGAAAGCGCGGATAACCCGCCAACAGAGATCATGCGCCTGCCAGACGTTCATGTCGGGGATACAGCCACCACAGATAAAGAGGCAGCCCCAGGATAAGCCAATATCCCAGGAGCAGCGCGGCGGGGTGAAGAATTTGCGGGCGGCCCAGTTCTTCCAGGTGGAGTTCGGGCAGCAGCCAGACTGCGCCGACGTCAATCAAGCCGTGCGTGAAGATAAGGCCGGGGATGCTGCCCGCGCGCCAGCGAATGCCGGCAAAAACAAGACCAATGATGAGCGCCCCCAACAACTGCAACGGACTGCGCCAGCCGGTGTGAAACAGGATGAAGCCGGCTGTGGAGCCCCAGATGGCCCAGCGCGCGCCGCGCCATTCATCCAGGGCGTGGTAGAGCAGCCCGCGAAAGATGAACTCCTCAATGACGGCTACCAGACCAAAGTAGTAGAAAATGTCCCCAACCACCTGCAGCCAGGTGAGGGGG
>CAYQYJ010000199.1:4835-6917 GCA_964421605.1 uncultured Ardenticatenaceae bacterium
AAGAAGGCGGGAATGCCAGGCAGGAACAGGATACCCAGTTCCCGCAGCGCCGCCAGACTGGGGCGTAACGGAGTTTTGCTCATGGGGAGGCGGTGGGGGATGACATCCAGGCCCCCATCTCCCTACACGGCGCGTCTGGCAATTCCTGGTTTGAGACCCACAATTTGATAATACAGTTTGCCCATAGGGGCCTGCACCACCACTTCATCGCCCACTTTATGGTTGAGCAGCGCCCGGCCCAGCGGGGATTCATTGGAGATAAAGCCTGCGCCTGGGTTCGCTTCAGCCACGCCGACAATGGTATACATTTCCAATTCACCATCAGGCGGTTGAATGACGACAGTTTCGCCCATCTCCACGCGATCGTCTTCCTTCCCTGGTGCAATCAACTGCGCGTGGTCGAGCATATAGGTAAGCTCCTGGATGCGGCCCTCAATGAAAGCCAGTTCCTCTTCGATTAACATATTTTCGGTGTTGTCCATCCAGTCGCTGCCTACCCTGGCTTCTTGCAGACGTTCGATAACCTCCAGGCGTCTGACATCCTGCAAGTAGGCGAGTTCATCTTCCAGTTCTAGCAGACCTTTGCCTGTCATATAAACGGGTTTTTCCAGCAACAACGCACACCTTCCTTACTTATGCCGGCAATCAATCATGCCTGATTGTCACTGTAAAAGATTTGCGCCGATAAAGATAGTTATGAAAAGCATGATGGTGAGGTGAGTTTGCTCACCAGGCGCGGCGGAGGCGTCTCCGCAACTATGCTCCGGCTAGGCGTTGCCGGTTTTTGCGGCATAATTAGGGCTTGTGAGTTTTGTCTTTTTTGACCACTGACCACTCGCCACTGATCACTATTTTCTCAGGAAGGTTGTCCATGGAGCGCAATCTGGCATTGGTACGCAAATATACCATTTTTCTCTGGCTGGCTGTTCTGGCAGTTGCTCTGCTCGTGGGGAGCGGCTGGCTGCTTTTGACGGTTGGGCGAGACCTGTCAGGGTCGGAGACGCTGGACGCGCAATTGCAGCGGGTGTTGGCAGATGCCGGCATCTCTCCCCTCGACCTCGGGCCTACGCCAGACCCGGCTAAAGTCAAACTGGGCGAAGCCCTGTTCTTCGACAAGGAACTCAGCGGCAACCGCGACATCTCCTGCGCCACCTGCCACCACCCCTTGCTGCACACCGCCGACAGTTTATCCCTCTCCTTCGGCACTGGCGGGCATGGTCTGGGCACAGCCCGCAGCATGGGGGCTGGCCGCACCCTGATCCCGCGCAACGCTACCGAAATCTTCAACCGCGGCGCGGCTGAGTGGCAGGTTATCTTCTGGGATGGGCGCGTCTCCGGCAGCCCCACAACCGGATTCACCACCCCCGCAGGCGCCGCCCTGCCGCCCGGCCTGGACAACGTGCTGGCCGCGCAGGCGATGTTCCCGGTCACCTCGGAAGACGAAATGCGCGGTCGCCAGGGGGATTATGACGCCAGCGGCGAAATAAACGGGCTGGCGCTGCTCGATCCCACGGACTTCACAGCTATCTGGCGGGAGTTGATGTACCGCCTGCTGGCTATTCCCGAATACGAAGCCCTGTTCCAGGCAGCCTACCCTGACGTGCCCAGGGAGGCGCTAGGGTTCCAACATGCGGCAAACGCCATTGCCGCCTACGAAATCGCTGCTTTCTCTTTTGCCGGCAGCCCCTGGGATCGTTATCTGGCGGGAGAAACAGCAGCGCTCTCCGCGGAAGCCAAAGCCGGCGCGCTGTTGTTCTATGGCGAAGCAGGCTGCGCCGAATGCCACAGCGGGAATCTGCTGACAGACCAGCGTTTCTACAACATTGGCGTGCCCCAGTTGGGGCCGGGCAAGAAAAATGCAGAAGGGTACGACTTTGGCCGTTACCTGGAAACCAACGACCCGAAAGACCTTTTCGCCTTCCGCACGCCGCCGCTGCGCAACGTAGCAATCACGGGGCCGTGGATGCACAATGGGGCATATCGCACCCTGGAAGCGGCGGTGCGCCACCATTTAGACCCGATCACGGCCCTACAAAACTACGACGAGACGCAAATCACGCCCATGCTGCAAGTCACCTGTAA
>CAYQYJ010000200.1:0-3313 GCA_964421605.1 uncultured Ardenticatenaceae bacterium
TCTGCCTCTATATTTGCCGATTATAATGTTTGTAAGCCCTGCCGCTGGGAGGTTTGACAACCTTCTCGATTGATTACAACGATACCAGGCGAAGGGCGCGAAGCGGGGGCGGGTTGTAAACCTGCTCCCCCTGCCTATGTTCTTTTATTTCAGAGTGAGGAGAAAATGAAACATAATTTGAGACTTTCCTTTTTGTTTGTTTTGCTGCTGGCGTTTGCGGCGGCGTTGAGCGCGTGTAATCCAGAGGCGCAGCAGGCGGCGCAAGCCACCGCAGAAGCTATCGCGCCCACGGTGCAAGCGGCGGCGGAAGAGTTGGCGCCGACGATTGAAGCTGCCGCCGAAGACCTGGCGCCGACGATTGAAGCGGCGGCGACTAACCTGGCGCCCACTGTGGAAGCGGCGCTGGAAGAGATCGCCCCCACCGTGGAAGCGATGGCTACGGAGATGGCTGGCGGCGAGGAACCGGGCGGCGTTTCCTGCGCCGAACCGATCAAGATTGGTCTGATCACCGACCAGACCGGGGCGCTAGCCATTTATGGGGCGCACATCATGCGCGGCTTCCCCCTGGGCATGGAGTATGCCACGGCTTCAACGAACACAGGCACGGACGCGGCTATGATGTCCTACATGCTGGATAACTGTGAAATCCAGGTGATTGTGCGCGACGACCAGAGCAATCCCGAAATCACGGCGACCGTGGGCCGCGAACTGCTGGAAGTGGACGGCGTGGATATTCTGGTAGGTACGGTTAGCTCCGGGGCTACGGCTACGCTGCAAGAGCTGGCGCGGGAGAATGAGACTGTGCTGGTGGTGGCGCCGGCGGCGGCGAACGACATTACGGGCATCACCTTTAATGAGTACACGTTCCGCACCAGCCGTAACAACTATCAAGACGCGGTCAACATTTGCCAATATCTGACGACGCAATACCAGACGTTCGTGCAAATCGCGCCGGATTATTCCTTTGGTTATGGCGGGGCGGCGGCGTTCCGCGATGCCTGCACCCTTTACGGCGGCGAGTTCCCGGCGGACGACATCTTTGCGCCGGCGGATACGACGGACTTCACCCCGTATATGGAGCAGGTACTGGACTCCGGCGCGGAAGCGTTCCTGGTGACTTGGGCCGGCGGCGGCTTTGTGCCGTTGTTGCAAGGGGCGACCGACCTGGGCGTGCTGGATGAAATGGTTCTGGCTTCAGGCTTTGTAGACAACGTGGTGATGCCCGTTTTCTACGCCAACGCCATTGGCAGCACCAGCGGCATTCTTTACCATTACACGTTGCCGGACAATCCGATCAACGATTGGCTGGTAGAGCAGTCGGTGGCCCGTTTTGGTACGCCGCCTGACCTGTTTGACGCCGATGGCATGAACGCGGCGATTATGATTGTGGAAGCGTTGCAGCAGACGGGCGGCGACGCCAGCGCGGCGGCTTTGATTCCGGTGATGGAAGGCATGGAGTTTGAGGGCCCCAAGGGGTTGATCAGCATCCGCGCCGAAGACCACGTGGCTATGCAGGATATGTACATCGTCAATCTGCTGAACGTGACCGATCCCGAATTCAAGTTCTTTGAACTGGTGGAAACGAACCGCCCGGACGTGCCTTGCCTGCTGCCGGAAGAACTGAAAGACCGCTGCGGCGATCTGCCGTATGGCAGTTTAAGTGGCGAGTGAACAGTGAACAGTGGACAGTGGACAGCAACGTCCACTGACCACTGACCACTGATTAGGAGACGCCTGATGCCGGATGAGATCATCCTGGAGACCCGCCATCTACGCCGCGAGTTTGGGGCGTTGGTGGCTGTGGCGGACGTGACGATACAGGTGAAGGCGCGCAGCCTGCACTCGATTATCGGGCCCAATGGGGCAGGGAAAACGACGTTTTTTAACCTGCTTAGCGGCAACATTCCGCCAAGCAGCGGTCAGGTGATTTTCAAAGGGCAAGACATCACCAACCTGCCGCTGCACCGGACGGCGCATCTGGGCATCGGGCGCTCCTTTCAAATTACCAATATCTTTCCCAACCTGACGGTGCTGGAGAATATCCGGCTGGCTTGCCAGGCGTTGGGTAAGGATAACTTCCGCCTGTTCCAATCGCACCGCCGCTTCCGTCAGTATGAGGAGCGGGCCTGGACGGTGGCGGAGCAGGTGGGGTTAAAAGAGCGGGCGCTGACGTTGGCGCGCACGCTGCCGCACGGCGACCAGCGTAAGCTGGAACTGGGCATGATCCTGGCCCCCGATCCCGAACTGCTGCTGCTGGACGAGCCGACGGCGGGGATGGCTTCGGAGCAAGTGCCGGAACTGCTGGCTCTGATCCAACAGATTCAGGCGGCCGGGCAGAAAACGGTGATGCTGGTGGAGCATAACATGAACGTGGTCATGAGCGTCTCCGACCGGATCACGGTGATGCACCAGGGGCGCGTCCTGGCGGAAGGCTCTCCGGCGGAGATTGCCGGCAATGAAACTGTGCAAACTGCCTATCTGGGCGGGTTGTATGAGGGGAGTGGTCAGTGAATAGTGGTCAGTGAATAGTGAACAGTGGTCAGTGGTCAGTGAGGGCCACTCATCACTGATCACTCATCACTCATCACTCATCACTCGCCACTGATCACTGACTCCTATGCTCGAAGTCCAAAATATTCACACCTTCATTGGTCAATTTCATATTCTGGAAGGGGTGTCGCTGAGTGTGCCGGCAGGGAGCATTGTGGCTTTGTTGGGGCGGAATGGGGCCGGCAAGACGACGACGCTGAAGTCGGTGCTGGGGTTGACGCCGCCGCGCGCCGGCAAAGTCATTTTTGACGGGCAAGAAATTCAGGGGCGGCGCAGCTTTGACATTGCGGCGATGGGCATCGGCTTTGTGCCCGAACACCGCGCCATTTTCCGCGACCTGAGCGTGGCGGAAAACCTGAGAATCGCCGAGCGACGTAAGGGGGATTTGGCGCGGAAGGAAGCGTTTATTTTCAGCCTGTTCCCGGATTTGCAGCGGTTGATTAAGTTGTCCGGGGCGAATCTGTCCGGCGGGCAGCAGCAGATGCTGGCGGTGGCGCGGGCGCTGGTGCCGGATAACAAGCTGCTGTTGATTGACGAGCCGAGCGAAGGGCTGGCGCCGGTGATTATTGAGCAGATGATGGAAGCGATTCGCCAGCTTTCGGCGGAGACGACGGTGCTGCTGGTGGAGCAGAACTTTATTGTGGCCAGCCGGCTGGCGCAGCATTACGTGATTATTGAGGAAGGACGCTCAGTCAAACAGGGGTTGATGGCTGACCTGGTCAACGACAAAGAGACGATTCACCGCTACCTGGGCGCGGCTTGA
>CAYQYJ010000200.1:3413-6916 GCA_964421605.1 uncultured Ardenticatenaceae bacterium
CCACGAAGAGGAAAGCATGGAAATTTTGCGCAAGAATCGGACGCGCCTGATTACGCTGGCGGCGCTGGCCTTTTTATTTGTAACGGCGCTGCAGGGCATGGAGCGGGAGGATTGGGCCATTACCGTGCTGCGCGGCCTGTCGGTGGGGGCGATCACTTTCCTGGTGGCGGCGGGGCTGTCGCTTATTTTAGGTTTGATGGACGTGCTGAACCTGGCGCACGGCGAACTGTTTATGGTGGGGGCGTATGTGGGTTGGACGGTGTATGTGCGCCCGGATACGTTTGTGGACGTGCTGCCGCCGCTGCTGCTGCTGGCGGCAGGGTTGGCGTTGATGCCGTTGTGGCGGGCCTGGTTAAGCAGGCTGTCCCTGTCGCCACGGGTGACCAGGGTGTGGCCCTGGGTGGGGCTGGCGGCGGCGCTGCTGGTGTTGGCGCTGACGCTGGCTCGTTTTCCCCTGGCTATCTGGAACCCGGACGTATTCGCCGAGAGTCCGGGGGCGTTTGCCCTGGCATTGGATCAGGGGACGTTGCAAATGCCGGCAGCGGCGACGTTCACCACCATTTCGCCGGCTGCCGGCATTTTGGGCGTGCTGCTGGGCGGGGCGCTGTTGGGCGCGGCGATTGTGGGGCTAGGAGTGCGCCGTGGCGGGGGGGCGGCGACGGCCGTTTTGCCGCGCGGGCCGCTGCTGTGGGCGGGGGGATTGGCGGCGGCGGGGGTGGCGTTTTATGCCGGCAACGATCCCCTGACCACCGCCCTGTTTACGATGAACTCAACCGCCCGCTTCTTTCTGTCTATGGCGGTAGCCACCGGCGCCGGTTTTGTGCTGGGCGGCTTGATTGAGTCCACCCTGATTCGCCCCCTGTATGACCGCCCCATTTACCAGATCATGCTCACCCTGGGACTCAGCTTCATTGGCGTGGAACTGGTGCGCGCCATCTGGGGGCGGCCCGAATTCACCATGCCCAAAGCCGCCCTGTTTAGCGGCACGGGCGACGGCTGCCCCGCCGTCAGTCTGGGCGATTTGCTGGCGCAGCAGTGCTCCACCATTTTGCTCTTTGACGGGCGCATTCGCACCTATAACGAAGTGTTCATCATCCTGGTAGGTTTGATTGTGCTGGTAGCTGTGTGGCTGCTGTTGCAGCGAACGCGGCTGGGCATGATTATTCGCGCGGGCGTGCAGGATGGGGAGATGGTGGAGGCGTTGGGCATCAACGTGCGCCGCGTGTTTACGCTGGTGTTTGCCCTGGGGGTGGGGCTGGCGGCGTTGGGGGGCGTGCTGGCGGCGCCTTCGATTGGTCTCTCAAACGACATGGGCACGCGGCTGCTGCTGCTGGCGCTGATTGCCCTGGCGATTGGCGGCCTGACCAGTTTCCCTGGCGCGGCGGCGGGGGCTTTGTTGGTGGGTCTCATGCAGCAGTTCATCATCAAGTATGGGCAGATTGGGATTAACCTGCCGTTTCTGGCGGAACCGTTTAAGCCGTCGCCGCCGTTAGTGCCGGCATCTACGGTGCTGTTGATGGTGATTATTTTGTTAATTTTGCCCAATGGTCTGTTTGGGCGGAATGAGTGAAAGAGACGTACCTTATTCGATACGTTTGGAGTGACGCTTATGAGCGCAACCACGAGCCAATATGCCGGCAGTCGCGGCGGCTGGATGAAGAGCAACGGCGGCTGGCTGGCGCTGACCCTGCTGCTGCTGGCGCTGCCCTTTATCGCCGCTTTGCTGGATGGGCAGTCCCCGCGCGCCGTGCTGGCTGGCGAAACGGGCAACGCCAAGTTCATGCAAGGACTGATGATTGAGGTCTTTATCCTGGCGATTTACGCCATCAGCTATGACCTGATCCTGGGGGTGACGGGGTTGCTCTCTTTTGGGCACGCTATGTTTTTCGCGGTGGGGGCTTATGCCACGGGCATCGCTTTGAAAACGATGGGCTGGGGGCTGGGGCAAACGCTGCTGGCGGTGCTGGTGGTGAGCGTTGTCCAGGCTTTGCTGTTTGCCGTGGTGCTGCCGCGCGTCAAGGGCATCACGTTTGCCCTGGTGACGCTGGGGCTGGCGTCGGTGTTTAGCATTGTGGTGCGCTCCAGCGATCTGGCGGCGTATACGGGGGCGGATGTGGGGCTGCAGGGGGTGATTGTGCCGGCATTGTTGAACACCAACACCGAACGTTTCCGCTTTTACGTGGTGGCTTTGCTGGCGATGGTGGTTGTTTATCTGGTCTACCGCCGCTTTGTGGACTCGCCCACAGGGCGGGTGTGCATTGCTATCCGCGAGAATGAGAACCGGGCGCTCATGCTGGGGTACAACACGTTTACGTTTAAGCTGGTGGCTTTGCTGTTATCTTCGGCGGCGGCGGCGATTGCCGGCATGTTACACACGTTGCATCAACCTATCGTCAGCCCCAACGTTGCCAGCCTGGGTTACACGGTGGCGGCCCTGCTCATGATCCTGATCGGCGGCGTGGGCACGCTCAGCGGGGCCATTGTGGGGGCGGCGGTTTTTCGTTTGTTGGAATTCTTCCTCGACCGCTGGTTTGGCGAAATAGCCAACTCCCTCCTGGGCCTTATCTACATTGGCCTGGTCATGTTCCTCCCCTATGGCATCGTTGGCACCTGGCGCGCCCGCTCCTTCCAGATTAAACAAGGATGGGAACGCCTGCTGCGCCTGCTGCACCTCCAACGCCGCGCCCCCTGATCCCCATCTTTCCCGGGAATAAGAGAATTTACCGCCAAGACGCAAAGAACGCGAAGATTTTTTTCTGGTTCTTCTTTTGGGTTTTGCGGGACTATCCCCCGTGCCAGGCAAGGGGCATAACCACCTTAAATAACCACGACCCTAACGCCCCTTGCCTGGCACGGCTAACAAGAGGGGTTTCAAACCACGAGCATAAGCGTGGGCAGCCATTTCGGACTGCGTCAGACCAGCCTGTGCCGCTGCTGCGCCAAAGCTTATGTTCTCCCGCCGGTACTGTTCTAGCGCCTGTTCAATGTGCAGGTCGCGCAAACCGCGCTGCAATAGATCTGCCATAATAGATTGTCCGGCGGCGTTGAGTTCACGGGCCAATTGTGCCGGCAGTTGCAGAGTGACAGTTTCTAATTCGACCATATGATGATACCTGTTATTGTGAACTTGCTTTGCAAGTATAAAAAGCGCCTACCAATTTATGCTACAATATAGCATAACTATCTTTCTTGGGGTATTCCCGGTCTGACGGAGGAGGTGCATCTTGTTGCAAACCACCGATTTTGTTAAAGCTGGACTTTACGGCAGCGAAGAAGCTGTGATTTTCGACGCTTTGCGCCACCTGCTGCGCAGCCGGCCTGATTTGCGTATCCAGCTTGCCATCCATCAATATGAAGAAGAGGGGCTATCTTTAGCAAAAGCTGCCGCTCTTGCCGGCATAAGCTGGGCGCAAATGCGGGACATTCTGTTAGAAAAGGGTATTCAACCCCGACTTGGCCCGCAAACTGAAGCTGAAGCAAACGATGAAGTTAACCAACTACGC
>CAYQYJ010000201.1:0-3048 GCA_964421605.1 uncultured Ardenticatenaceae bacterium
GAGGGTACTTTGCGCGAGAATCAAACACCCCCTTGTCCAGTGCGGAAATCAACCTCTTTCTGGAGCGGAGTTTCGCCTGAAAACAAAATGGGGCGCAGATGGGACGCAGATTGTTATGGCTAGAAGGGTCTTTCAGTTTTTAAGACTGGCTCAATCTTAAAGATTGAGCCAGTCTAAAGATTGCGCCAGGCTACGCCAACTAATTTCTCGCGCGGCGGAGAGGAACTTATGACATCTAGGAAACTGGTTTTAATTGATGGTCATGCCCTGGCTTACCGCGTCTTCTTTGCCCTGCCGCTGGACTCCTTTACCACGCAGACAGGCGAGCCAACGAACGCCACCTTTGGCTTTGTGCGCACTTTGCTGGATATCATCCAGGCTGACGACCCGCCGCATTATCTGGCTGTCAGTTTTGATTTAGGGGCTACCTTCCGCGATGCGCTGTTTGCCGAATACAAAGGCACACGCGAAAAGATGCCTGATGAACTGGATGTGCAGATTGAGCGCATCAAAGAAGTCGTGGCAGCTTTCAACATCCCTATCCTGGCTGTGGAGGGGTATGAAGCGGACGACGTGCTGGGCACGATTGCCCGCCAGGCAAAGGAACAGGGGGTGCGCGTCGAAATCATTACGGGGGATCGGGATTTGCTGCAACTGGTGGACGACAACACCATTGTGGAACTGCCACCCGGACGTTATGAACGCCTGCCGCAGCGGTATGATGTAGACGCCGTTGTGGCTAAATTTGACGTGCCGCCGCCGCGTATCGTGGATTACAAGGCGCTGGTGGGGGATACCAGCGACAATATCCCTGGCGTTAAAGGGATCGGCGACAAGACGGCGCGCAAACTGCTGCAAACGTATGAAACGTTGGATGGCATTTATGCCCACCTGGACGAAATTAAGGGGGCGCTGGGTCAGAAACTGGCAGAAGGCAAAGAAAACGCCTATCTCAGTTATAAGCTGGCGACGATTGTGACCGATGCGCCGATTGAATTGGACCTGGATGCCTGCGTGGCGCACGAATTTGATCCGGAGCCTGTGCTGGCTTTGTTCCAAACGTTGGAGTTTCGCTCCCTGACGAAGCGGCTGCTGCAAGCGGCGGAAACGATGGCGAGTATTCCCGAACCGGAAACGACGCAAACGAAAACGGTCGTGGTGCGCACGGCGGGCGATTTGCAGAAGTTGGCGGCTGCCTTAAACAATGCCCAGGTTATTGCGTTTGACGTGGAAACGACGGGCGTGGACAAAATGGCCGTGGACCTGGTGGGCATTTCGCTGGCAACGAAGCCAGGCGTCGGTTACTACATTCCTGTCGGGCATATTGTGGGCGAGGCGCAGGCGGAATCGGGGCAGTTGGGGCTTTTTGCCGGCACAGCCCAACTGGCGCCCAACCAACTACCGCTCAAAACCGTCCTCACAGCGCTGCGCCCGGCTTTGACCAACCCACAGATTGCCAAAGTAGCCCATAACGCCAAATTCGACTATACCATCCTGGCGCGTTACGGCTTGGTGGTCACGCCTGTTACGTTTGATACGATGCTGGCGGAGTGGCTGATCAATCCAGCCAGCAAATTTTTAGGGTTAAAAGAACAGGCAAGCCAATACCTGAGCATCAAGATGACGGAAATCAGCGACTTGATTGGGCGCGGGCGGACGGAGATTACGTTCGATCAGGTTCCGATTGAACAGGCTGCGCCGTATGCGGCGGCTGATGCGGACATGACGCTGCGCATGAAACAGAAGCTGGAGCCAGAAGTCAAGTCGTTGGGGCTGGAACATTTGCTGACCGCCGTGGAAATGCCGTTGGTGCCTGTACTTTCGGATATGGAACAGATAGGCGTGGGCGTGGATGTGGCGGTGTTTCAGCAAATGTCGCGGGAGTTGGAGGGGCGGTTGCAAGAGTTGGAGGGGGAGATTTATGGAATTGCCGGCAGGCCGTTCAACATTAACTCCACGCAGCAGCTCAGCGACGTTCTGTTCAAAGAACTCAATCTGCCGCACGAAAAGCTGCGACGCACGCAAAGCGGTCACTATTCGACCGCCTCGGACGTGCTGCAAAGTCTGGAGGCGGCGGACGAGACAGGCATCACGCGCCTGATTCTGGAACACCGCGAGCTGGCTAAATTAAAGAGTACCTACGTGGACGCCCTGCCAGAGATGATCAATCCGCACACCGGGCGCATTCACACCAGCTTCAACCAGACAGGTTCCGTGACGGGCCGGCTGGCGAGCAACTCGCCCAACCTGCAAAACATTCCTATCCGCACGGAGGTGGGGCGGCAAATTCGGCGCGGCTTTGTTTCGCGGCCGGGTTGGGCGCTGCTGGCAGCGGACTACTCGCAGGTGGAACTGCGCGTTTTGGCGCACGTGTGCAAAGACGCGGCTCTGATCGAAGCGTTCCGCCAGGGGCAGGATATTCACCGCACCACGGCTGCCGCCGTCTACGGCATCCCCATTGAGGAAGTCAAGTTTGAACAGCGCCGTTTCGCCAAAGCGGTTAACTTTGGTCTGATTTATGGGATGGGCGCGTTCCGGCTGTCGCGCGATTCGGAGTTGACTCTGGCAGAAGCCGAGGATTTTATTAAAGTCTACTTTCAGCGTTTTCCAGGCATCAATCGCTATCTGGAACAGACGAAACGCATGGCGCACGAGCAGGGGTATGTGGAAACGTTGTTGGGCCGGCGGCGCTACTTCCCTGTGTTCAAAGTACGCGGCGGGGCTAATCGGGATGTGATTGCGCGCGCTGAACGAGAAGCCATTAACCATCCGATTCAGGGCAGCGCCGCCGACATTATTAAGATTGCCATGATCCGGCTGCACCAGGCGCTTGTGGAGCAGTTTCAGGGGCGGATGATCTTGCAAGTGCATGATGAATTGTTGTTAGAGGTGCCCGAGGTGGAATTAGAGCCGGTGCGCGACCTGGTAGTGGATATTATGTCTAATGCTTATGCGATGGATGTGCCGCTGAAAGTGGATACAGGCAGTGGGTATAACTGGTTGGAGATTAAGGGGTAGGAGAAGGGAGAAGGAAGCAGGAAGAAGGGA
>CAYQYJ010000201.1:3148-6837 GCA_964421605.1 uncultured Ardenticatenaceae bacterium
AGGGGGTGTTAGGAGAGGGCGAGGGGCGCTACGCGCCCTCACCCACCATTACCGCTCCCCTGGTCCGTTGCTGAGTTGTCAGCGGTACTTTTCGCGCAGGGCGCGTTCTACCTGACGGCGGGCGTCCTGACGGGCCAGGTCTTGCCGTTTGTCGTATAGCTTCTTGCCGCGGGCAATGGCAAACTCTAGTTTGGCTCGCCCTTTCTTCAGGTAGACGCGCAGCGGAATCAGCGTAATCCCTTTGGTGGTGACGGCATCCATCACTTTGCCAATTTCGCGGCGGTGCAGCAGCAGCTTACGCGCGCGGGTGGGTTCGTGGTTTTCGCGGTTGCCATGCACATAGGGGGCAATATTGGCATCCACCAACCACAACTCCCCATTACGCGCCTGGACAAAGCTGTTCTGCAGGCTGACTTTGTGGTCGCGAATGGATTTAATCTCCGTTCCCGTCAACACCAGCCCGGCTTCAAACCGCTCCAACAGATCGTAATCGTGGCGCGCCCGCCGATTTTGGGCAATTATTTTGATTCCGTCTTCGCTCGTCTGCTTCTTACTCATTTTGGGGATGGGCCGCGGCTGGTTTAGTCTCCAGTCTGGATGAATTCAATAGCCCGCTGTAATTGGGTGTCGTTGGGACCGTTCAAATCTTCAGGCGTGGGTATTTCAATGTCCGGCTGGATGCCCTGCTGGTCAATGGTGTTGTTGTCGGGGGTGTACCAGCGGGCAATGGTTACGCGCAGTTCGCCGCCATCGGATAGCTCGTGGGGCAACTGCACAGAGCCTTTGCCAAAGCTGGTCTCGCCAATGATGACGGCCCGCTCATTCTCTTGAATGGCGCCGGCGACTATTTCGGAAGCGCTGGCGCTGCCGGCATTTACCAGCACCACCAACGGGATTGTTTCCGCCAGTTCGCCTGAGTCTGCGGAGAACAGTTCATTCAAACCCGCCTTGTTGCGCTCCTGAGCCACAATCCCTTCGGATAGGAACAAGTCAGCCACGGCGATGGATTGATCCAGAAAACCGCCAGGATTATCGCGCAAATCGAAAATTAGCCCCTGAGGATTTTGCGCCAACAACTGCGTCAGCGCGGCTATCATCTGCTCTTCGGCGTTGCGGCTAAAGGAAGTCAGATGGATATAGGCAATGTTCCCCTCCAGCATCTCTTGTTCCACAATGGGAATTTCAATGCGGGCGCGCGTAATGGTCACGTCAAATGGCTCCGCCACGCCTTCGCGGCGGATGGTTAACACGACTTCTGTGCCGCGTGGGCCGCGCACTTTGGAAATGACCTCATCCTGCGACTGACCGACAACGTTCTCGCCGTCTACGCCCACAATCAAGTCGCCTGCCAGCAAGCCCGCCAGGTCAGCCGGCTGCCCATCCATGGGGCGGGCAATTTCCAAAATGCCATCGTCGTTCAGGCGCACAAAAGCGCCTATGCCTTCAAACGTGCCGCTTAAATCTTCACGCATACGCGCCGCAACCGCCGGCGGCGTGTAGCCGGTGAATTGATCATCTATGGTTTCCACAATGGAGCAGGCGATGGCTGTGGCGCGCAGGTCTTCTACCGATGGCAGGTCGCCCGCGTATGACGCTTGCACCACCTCCCAGGCCTGGTAAAAAGGTTGCAGATCAAGATCGCCCAGGTCGCCGCTCTGGCTGACGTCGCTGCCAGCCAACACGGTCTCAAGCTGCGGCTGGAGTTGGGCGTAAGCTTCATCCCCCAGGGTATATTGTACGGAGCAGTTGACCGTCGCCGACAGCAGTTCTGTGGGCGTGGGCAGGGCGCCGTCATACTCGCTGGCGATCAGTTCCCAACTTTCATCGAACACGGACATATCCAACTGCGACAGATCTATTGTGTCCGAAAGTACGTCCGGCGGCGCGCTAACTGAAGGTTCCGTCGCCGTAGAAGGAGGCGTTGGCGGCGTTGTAGCCGGCGCATCGGCAGGTTCATCCGGGCTGCCAGGCACAATTTGTACTGCTTCAACCGTAACCACATTGGGGGTAACTGGGGCTTCCACGCGGCTGTTGATGAGAAATGTACTGAAAAACACAACGCCTACGCCAATTATGCATAGGCAAGCCAATACCGCCAGCAGCGCCCCCAGGGCGATGATGACTTTCCGTGAATCATTCATGGTTACTCTCCACTCTCTAAAAATTGGACAGCGCGGTCCAATGGTTCATCCTGACCTTTATCAAGGGCCGCTTGCGTGATTTCCACGGCAATGTCCGGCGTCAGTCCCTGGCCATCCAGTTGATTGCCGGCAGGAGTATACCAGCGGGCAGATGTAACGTGTACTGATGAACCATCACTCAAATCATAAATTAATTGTACAGAACCTTTGCCAAACGTGGGGCTGCCGATTAAGATGGCGCGCTCATTGTCTTGCAGGGCGCCGGCTACAATTTCGGCGGCGCTGGCAGTGCCGCCATCTACCAGCAGCACCAGGGGCATCTCTCCGGCGGCAGTGGTGCGATGGGCGTTAAATAGCTGTTCATCGTCATTTTGGCTGACCTGCCGCAGGATAACGCCGCCATCCAGGAAGAGATCGGAAACGGCTATCGCGGCATCCAGCAAGCCTCCGCCATTGTGGCGCAGGTCTAGAATAAGCTGCTGCGCGCCGGCGGACTGTAAGGCAGTAATGGCCTGGGCGACTTCTTTGCTGCTTTCGCCGCTAAAGCGGGTCAATTGGATGTAACCAATGGTCGTATCCGCCAGCAGGCGGTAGGAAACGGATGGAATTAAGATGTCGCCACGTTCGACGGAGACGTCCTCGATTTCAGCAGTGGCGGCGCGGCGAATGGTGAGAACAACGACGGTGCCTTTTTCGCCGCGGATGAGATCAGCCACTTGCTGCACGGTTTGTTCCGGCGTAATGGATTGACCGTTCACTGCCAGGAGGATGTCGTTGGTGAGAATGCCGGCATTCGCCGCCGGATTGTCAGGCGTGGGCAGCAGCAGCATCTCCCCGGCTTCATTGCGCTGCAACACCGCGCCAATACCGCCAAATGTGCCGCTCAAGCTCTCTCTTTCCTGTTCGCGCACTTGCGGCTCAATGAAAACCGTGTACGGGTCTTCCAGTAAGGCAAATGAGCCGCGAATAGCGCCATACGCCCGCTCCTTAGCCGTCGGGCGCTCACCAATGAAGTTGTTGTCTACGTGCTGCCACGCTTCCCAAAACAACCCCATCGCTTCATCCCCCGCCGCCTGGGCAACGCCCGCGGGCTGGCGCACGCTATCCAGGGCGTCATGCACAAAAAACCCTGCGGCAAAAGCGGTCAGGGTCAGGAGGATGGTCAAAAGAACGGTTATGACATTGCGTGTTGAATTTGACATAAGACAATCAGTTTCATAAATGAAAGGGTGAAACGTCAATTGTTTGAGCGTGGGCGATTGTAACACACCCACCTGACTGAGCAATGAATATCAGGTGAGCAATTACACAATATCAGCATCCTTTTGCTGCGGTACACCGAACTCCCATTGCCCCCCCCTGGCTGACTTAGTATACTCAAGCCATACTCTCGCAATTACCAGAGTACAAAAGTCTTTGAGACTTTTGTACTCTTTCTGACGGTGCGTAAGTTATAGTACCTCAACAATATCGTGGTGAGTGTCAGTCCCGCCTGTTGAGGTTCAAGAAAATAATCCGGTAAACGGCGGTGAAGACACCGCTAAGGGC
>CAYQYJ010000202.1:0-2773 GCA_964421605.1 uncultured Ardenticatenaceae bacterium
GCCCCTGCGGCAGCGGCAAAAAATACAAACAATGCCACATGCGCCAGGACTTAGCTGCTGCTGGTGGCGCCCCTGCCGGAACTGCTGCTGCCGGCAGCAACGGCCAGCCTGCCCAACCCACCGCCGCCGCCCCCTCCCGCAAAGCCAAACGCCGCCGCTAATTCGCTGACTTAAAGCCCTTGTTGGACGTTGAGAAAATAATCGGGTAATCTTGCCCCCATTGCCAGGGGAAGGGTACTGTAAGGAGAGGGGCGCGCAGCGCCCCTCTCCCTCGCCGAAAGCCCCCTTTAGGGGGAAGGCAGTCTACACCACAGCTAGCGCCGCCTCATTAACCATTCCCAATTCACCCATTCACCCATTAACTATTCCTCCCCCCTCTACGACAGCGTCCACCCCCGCTCCATCTGCGCAAACCGCAGCTTACTCAACGCATCATGCTCAAGCTGCCGTATCCGCTCCCGCGACAGCCCAAACATCTCCCCAATCTCGCGGAACGTGCGGAACTCCCCATCATACAACCCATACCGCAGTTGCAAAATCTCCGCCTCGCGCGGCGGCAGTTCGCCTAACAACGTCTGTATCTCCGCCGCCAACATCCGCTGCGCCGTCAGATTAGCCGGGTCAGGGCTGTCCTCATCCTCCAAAAAATCCCCAAACTCCGTATCCTCCTCCGCGCCATACGGCTGCTCCAGCGGGATAGGACTCTGGCTGGCATTCATCAACCAATCAATCTGATCCGGCGGCACTTCCAACGCCTCCGCCAGTTCCTCCACCGTCGGCGCCCGCTGCTGCTTCTGCTCCCACTCCCGCTTAAGCTGGTTAATCCGGATCAACATACTGTGCCAATGCGCCGGCAGCCGGATCGTCCGGCTGTGGTTAGCCAGCGCCCGCGTAATCGCCTGGCGAATCCACCAGGTCGCATAAGTGCTGAAACGATTGCCCATCGTATAATCATACTTATCGGCGGCAATGATCAGCCCCACATTCCCTTCCTGGATCAAGTCCAAAAAATTAAGCCCGCGATTGCGATACTTCTTGGCAATGCTGATCACCAGCCGCATATTCGAGCGCACCACTCGCTCCCGCGCCGCTTCCCCCTTTTCCACCACGCCCGCCAGGCGCGCCCGCTCCTGAGCGCTAAGCTCCGCTTGTTGCAGCTTTTGCGTCGCATTTTGACCCGCTTCAATCGCTTTAGCCAACTGAACTTCTTCCTTAGACGTCAACAGCGCCTGGTTGCGAATATCCCCCAGATACAGATCAATCACGTCGCTGCTCAGGTTCTCGCCAAAGGTCAGGTCCGGCAGAGCTTCTTGAGGATTACGGCGTTTTTTGGGCGGGCGAGCCTGCTCACCCCCCCGGGTTTGCTGGCGCGCTGCTCGCTCTGCTGCCGGCATTCCTCCCTGCCCCGCCTGCCGCGCTTCACCCCGAACTTCTTCGTCCTTGCCTTCTACCATTTTTCGGTTAACTGTCGCACTGTTCATACTATCCATTCCGTTTTCTGCCTGTTCCGGTTAACTAACCGGCCCAAAATTGCTCAACACCTGTGGGACAATTCGCTGAATTGTCCTCTCCCCACCCCACGCCGCCAGCTCAACACCGCTGTACGTTTAGAACGTTCAAATTATACTGAACAATTGTTAAATTAAGATTAAACGTTATCATTCTCTTCTCTCTGAAGCTGCCACTGCCCCCTTTCTTACGCCGCCACCATAGAGACGTATGCAATACGCCCCGTATTGCCAGGAAAGATGTCCCAGAGGTCCGAGGGGCGCGTGGCGCCCCTCGCCCAGAAGCCCCCTTCCCCCTTTAGAGGGAAGGGGGTTGGGGGATGGGGGTCTGGGGTCTGCATTAGCGCCGCCGCTCACGCGCCCTCCGCCAGAGCAAACAACCCGTCTGCCAACGCCCCAATCTCCTCTCGCCGCGCCACCTTCTCCCGCCAGCCGGGCGGAATACCCTCGCTCCCATAATACGCCCCCGCCAACTGCCCATAAATAGCCGCCGTCGTATCCGCATCCTGTCCCAGATTCGCCGCCAGCAAACACCCATCGCCGAAATTATCGCTGTGATAAAAAGCCCACAGCGCCGCTTCCAACGACTTAACCACATAGCCGCTGCCCTGAATCTGCGGCGGCTGCCTTTCTTTGAAAGACCCGCCGGCAATTTCCGCAATGGCCGGCATCAAAGGCTGTTCCTGCCATATTCCCGGCGTTGGCGCATAATGGTCAGCCAGCAGCGTCTGCTTCTCCTCCCCCGCCACTGCGCCCACGATCAGCCCCGCCATATAACGGCAGGCGTCCACGGCGGCGACAGCCCCATGAGTCGTGCGCGAACTATCCGCCGCCCGCGCAATAGCTTCCGCCGGCTGCCGCGCATAGCGCAGCGCCACCGGCGCCAGACGCATCAGCGACCCGTTGCCGGCAGAATACGGATCCGTGCTGCCGCTGTACGGGTCGCCGCTGCGCTCAAAACGGCGCAGCGCCTGCGAAACAGTGTTGCCAATGTCAAAACAGACCCCGTTGCTGCTCCAATACCCTTCACGATACCAGCGCACGTAACGCCGCATCTGGTCTGCCGCATCAAATCCGCCCGTTTCCACCAGACTGGCTGCCAGGCACATCGCCATTGCCGTGTCATCCGTCCACTCCCCTGGCTTGAGCTGGAAAGGCCCCCCGCCCACCATATCCGTAATCGGCGTAAAGTGACCCGGCTGCGTAAACTCCAGCGTCGTTCCCACCGCATCCCCCGCCGCCATACCCCACAAACTACCGCGAAA
>CAYQYJ010000202.1:2873-6834 GCA_964421605.1 uncultured Ardenticatenaceae bacterium
CGCTCCCTGCGGCGTGCGCCAGGCGTGCGCCAGGTCAAACAGCAACAGAAAGCCGCCCTGAAACACAATACCCCACCCATGCCCACGCCACTTCTCCCCCCCGCTGCGTACCACACGCAGCCCGCCCACGATATACAGAACGTCCAACGCCGCGTTGATCCCCAACAAACGGCGCAGCGCACCCGCCTCTTTTGCCAGCGCCGCTGGCGTATTAGCCTGCGGGTCCTCCTCTTTCTTCCGGTTAGCGCGGCGGCCCAGCAGGGCAATGCCGGCATCCACCGCCCCCCAACCCACCGCCTGGCTGCCAAACCCTCGCCAAAACGGTCGCCCAGACAACCACAACGCCATCCCCAGCGCCATATTCAACTGCCCCCACCGCAGCAGCCGCTGCGACAATATCTCTTGGAACTCGCGTAGCTCCATCTTCTCTCCTATTAAAACCCGTAGGTTGGGCATCCTTGCCCGACCTTCATCCATATAAATCTGCGCCATCTGCGTAATCTGTGACCCAAATCAAGCCCCTCTTTGCAACACCATCTCACTCACCAACTTACCCGACAACATCACCATCGGCACCCCCCCGCCTGGATGAGTCGTGCCCCCCACAAAATAAAGCCCATCCACCTCTCTCGCCCGATTAGGCGGACGCCGCAAAGGCGCCAGCGCCCCATTCATCCCCACGCCATACAACGCGCCGCGAAAAGCCCCCGTCCTGCTCGCCAACTCCAGCGGCGTCCATACCCGCTCCACGCCAATCCGCTCCCGTACGTCCACCCCCCGCGCCGCCAGCCGATCCAGCACAAGCTGGCGATAGCCAGCCGCTTCTTGCGTCCAATCGAACTGCCCCCCCACAGCCGGCGCGTTGACCAGCACAAACCAGTTTTCATGCCCGGCGGGGGCATGGTCTGCGTCCGTCTTGCTCGTAATGGCGACGTAAATAGTCGGATCATCCGGCGGCAGCCCCCGGCGGAAAATGTCATCAAATTCCCGCCGGTAGTCGCCGCTAAAGAAAATGTTGTGATGCGCCAGTTGCCGAAAATTGCCGGCAACCCCCAACATCATCACAAACCCCGAACAAGAGGGTTCCGCCTGCTCTAGCCGCTGGCGGTATCTGGCAGTAGCCGCCGTGGAAGGCAGCAGCTTTTGATACACAGTCGTCACGTCCACATTAGCCACAACCGCCGCTGCCGGCATTCGCCGCCCATCCGCCAGTTCCACCCCACGCGCCTGTCCATTCTCCACCACAATCTGCGTCACCGGGCTGTTCGTTTCCACCGTCACCCCCAACTCCTGCGCCAGTTGCCGCAGCGCCGCCGCAATAGCGTAAATGCCCCCCTTGGGATACCAGACGCCGCCCGCCAGTTCCACGTGCGCAATCACATTGAGCGTGCTGGACGCCTGGTAAGGGCTGGCCCCCACGTAAGTGGCAAACCGGCCCAACAACTGCCGCAAATGAGGCGACCCAATCTGCCGCTCGATCTCGCTCTGCATCGTGCGCCACGCCTTCACCCGCAGCCCGTCCCTGGGAGACACCCGCAGCGCCGTGCGCCAGGTCGGCGGCGGTCCATAAATAAACAGCGGTCCCGTGATGCGATACAGCCGCGCCGCCTCCGCCAGGTAAGCCAGATACGCTTCCACGTCGCGTGGGCTTAACGTCCCAATCTGCGCCAACATCTGCGGCAAATCGCGCGTGGCGTCCAGCGTCACCCCATCCGCGTAAAAGTAGCGTGTCAGCGGCTCCACCGGCAGCAGCGTCACATAATCTGCCAGCCGCCGCCCGGCGGCGCTGAACAACGCTTCCAGCACATGCCGCATCGTAATCACCGATGGCCCCGTGTCCCAGCGGAAGCCATCCTGCCGCCACTCCCCCATTTTGCCGCCCACCGCTTCATTCTTCTCCAACACCACCACTCGCCGCCCGGCGCGCGCCAGCCGCACCGCCGTCGTCAGCCCGCCCACGCCTGCGCCAATCACCACAATGGGCTTTTCCATCTACGCCACTTCTCCCGCGCTTTCGCCAATGTTTTGCCCTACAACCCTCCGCGCCTCCGCGTGAGAATACCTGTTTTTCCTCATTGGTTACACCGTCCGCCCTTTCCACTGCGCTCCCCCATGCGCCCGCCACCAGATAGCCTGCGCCGCCACAACGCTCATCAACCCCACCGAGACGGGCATGAGCCAGGCATCTCGCACCCGCTGCCGCGTCATCCCTGCCGTTAACGCCCGCACCAGCACGCCCAACAGCGCCAGCAGCAGCGGCCACATCGGCCAGCCCGGCAGCGGCATCGCCGCCCCCAGCGCCAGCCACAACCAGGGGTAGACAAACGCCAGCCAGTGAAACAAAGCCGCCAGCAGCAGCAGGCTGACGCGCCCGCCATACCCGGCCAGGATATTCTTGCCAAAGCCGCGCTGCACTTCGCCCCAACCCTGATACATGCGGCACTGCACCCATCCCGCCCCATCCGCCAGGCGCAGTTTCATGCCGGCATGTTTCACCAACCGCGCCAGCGCCACATCTTCCAACACATTCTGCCGCACTGCCGTGTGCCCGCCAATAGCGTCATAAGCCCGCCGCCGGAAAATGAGACACTGCCCATTAGCCGCCGCAAAAGCCGCCCAGGGCGTATGATGCACCAACGCCAGCGGCAAATACGCCAGCACCGCCAGAGCCATCAGCGGCACCACCAGCCGCTCCCCCCAGGAAACCGTCTGCTGCGTTGGCCATACGCTCAGCAGGTCTGCCCCTGAGCGGTTCAATTCCGCTGCCGCGGCGGCTAATGCCCCCGGCAGCCACTGCACATCCGCATCCGTAAACAACAGCGCCTCGCCGCTGGCAGCCTGCGCCAGTTGGTGGCACGCCCAATTCTTGCCCAGCCAGCCATCGGGCAATGGGCTGCCGCGCAGCAGCCGGAAGCGGGCGTCGCCGTTTGCTGCCGCCACAGCCGCCGCCCCCGTGCCATCGTTAGACTGGTCGTCCAACACCATCACTTCCAGATGGGGATACTCCTGCGTCAGCAGTGAGCGCACCGTGCCCGCAATCTGCCCCACCTCATTCCGCGCTGGAATCAACACAGACAAACGCGGCCCGGTCGTTATGGTCGCCTGTTTTTTCCCCAGTCGCGGCAGCATGAAACAGTTCAACGCCGCCGTAGCCGCCATAACCGCCAGGGCTGCCAGTAAAAAAAGATGTAGCGCCATCATCGCCTCATCTCCCCCACCGCGCCTGCAGCCACGGACGCAGCCCCGGCCGTCGCTGCAAATCCGCCCGATGTTTCCAGGCCAGAATCAACAGATTGCCCAGCCAGATTAACAAAATGTCCGCCGCTTCTGCTCGCAGCCCAAGCCCATTCCAGGCTGGCGGCGTCAGCAGCAGATACGCCAGCATACTGCCCATAGCCAGCATCACCGCCCAACCATCAATGGCGATGATGGCGTACCATACCCCCAGGAAGATACCCAACCACGTCGGTCCTTCCCAAATGGTCAAACCTGTCCACACCCCCAACGTCACAGCCACCGCCTTGCCGCCGCGCCAGCCCAAGAACGGCGAAAAAGCGTGCCCCAGGATGGGGGCAATAGCCACCAGCGCCAGGTCCAAGCCTGTCCAACCCAGAACGATGTGCGCCATGCCGGCAGGCGCCGCCCCCTTCCCATAATCCAGCGCCGCCGCCAATGCAAACCACCCCCGCCCCCCAGAGCGCAGCACATTCGTCGCCCCAGGGTTGCCATCCCCCTGCTGCCGAATATCCGTCTTCAGCGCCAGCCGCCCTATCCACACCGAAAAAGGCACAGCCCCGCTAAAAAAACTAAGCAAAAAAGCCAGAACACTCATCAACCCAGAATTTCCCTTCCCTTCTTCGCGCCCTTCGCGTCTTCGCGGTGAAAAAACTCATCCGCAAATCCCCCACCCATCTGCGGCCTCTCAGCGTCATCCGCGTCCCAATCCCTTCCCTTCTTCGCG
>CAYQYJ010000203.1:0-6828 GCA_964421605.1 uncultured Ardenticatenaceae bacterium
GCGGATACGCAGCAGGCGTTGGCGCTGCTGCCGGCAGCGCAGTTACCTCTGCGCGCGCTCCTTTGCTGGCATCTGGCGTTCACGCTGCGCTCCACGGGCCAGACGCAGCAAAGTCTGGCGTGGTATTACCAGGCAATAGAGCTCAGCCGGCAGGGGGGCAATCTGCTTATCCACTTCAGCGCCCGCCGCGAAGTGGGCAGCCTGTTGATTAGCCTGGGGGATTTGCCGCAGGCGCAAACGCTGCTGACCCAATTGTTGGCGGAGGCGACGGCAAAGGGATGGACGCATGTGCCGGCATTTGCCGGGGCGCATGTGCATCTGGGCGAGATTTTCTACGAATGGAATGCCCTGGACAGCGCCATTGCCCATTTACAGGCGGCATTGGCGCTGCCGCAGGCGCCGGAAATGGGCTTTGACGCTTACGCTTATGCGCTGCTGGCGCGGGCGTATGCCGGCAAAGGGGAAGATGCCGCCGCCGCCGCTGCCATACAGGAAGCCAGCCAGCGCGCGCCGGCTGCCGTTCACCCGCAGCGGCGGCTGCTGACGCTGGCGCAGATGGCGCGTTTCTGGCTGGCGCAGGGCGACCTGGTCCGCGCCGCCGCCTGGCTGCCCGATGGGCGGGACGTGCCCCACGACCCGCGCCAGGAAGTGTTCGCGCGGCAGCAAATCACGCAGGCGTATTACTTGCTGGCGGCGGGGAATAAAGCGGCGGCGGCGGAACTGGTCACGGCGCTGCTGCCGGCAGCCGAAGCCGCCGGACGGGTGCGGCAGGCGGTCGAACTGTGGCTGCTGCGGGCGCAGGTCAGCGAAGGGGCGGAAGCGGAAGCCGCCCTGCGCCGGGCGCTGGCTCTGGCTGAGCCGGCGGGTCTGCTGCGCGTGTTTGTGGACGGGGGCGCGGCTGTAGCCGCCTTGTTAGCCCGCCTGCCTGGGCCAGCAGGACCCTATCTGCATCGCCTGACCGCCGCCTTTTCTCCGGCGGCGGCGGCGCCCGCCAACCGGCTGCTATTGGAGCCGCTAAGTGAGCGGGAATTGGAGGTGCTGCGCTTGATGGCTGAGGGGTTTTCTAATCGGGAAATTGCCGGCAAGCTCTTTTTCACCGTCGCCACTGCCAAAAAACACGCCGAACACATCTACGGCAAACTGGGCGTCAACAGCCGCACCCAGGCGTTAGCCCGCGCCCGCGAGTTGGGGCTGTTGGCATAACCCCCGCCCTGACTCTCCCCTTGAAGGAGAAGGGAAGCCGCCCAATTCCCAACAGGGAGAAGCCGGGGAGCGGGACGTTACGGTCGCGGCCCGTATTGGACGGCAGCTTCTTCTGCGTAAGGATGCCCATTGGCACGGTAGATGGCTATCAACGCCTTCCGGTCAAAGGGAACGCGGCGAAACTCCAGGCGCACGCTGCCGTTTTGTACAGTTAAAGCGGCGTACTCAGCCCAAGGGTCCGTGCGGAACCAGGCTTCGTCTTGCTGGTGGTTATACGTCAGCCCCACGCTGCCAGGGTTGAAGAAGAAGCTGTCTCCAAGGCGCCGTATCTGCGGCAAATGGGTGTGCCCGCCGCTGAGGATGTGGTGGGCGTAAGGGTTCAGCAGCCGCTGGAACTCTTCCTCTGGCGTGTGGGGGAAGATCAGGTCGTTAAAGGAGGTGGGCGAGCCGTGAAAACCCAGCAGGCTGTGGGTGGGCGACAACGTAATTGTCACTGTCGGCGCAAAACCCGCGATAAAAGCTCGATCCGCCGCCGGCAGCCGCGCCAGAGACCACTCCCGCACTACTTGCAATTTGCGCAGGCGCTCTGGCGACACCGTCTCCTCGCTGGTTTCGTCGCCACTGAGGAGCCAGGCATCGGCGTTGCCCATCACCACCAGGCATGGCAGCGTCCGCAGCCGGCTGACCACTTCCGCCGGCTGCGGGCCTCCCTGAATGGCGTCGCCCAGGCAGACAATCTGATCAACCTGCTCCCCTTCAATATCTGCCAACACTGCATCCAGCGCCAGGCAATTTCCATGAATGTCAGAGATAACGATTACTTTCATACCATCTCCTCTGTAAACGGAACAGTCGGGAGATTTTCCCAAATCGCTCACCCACCCGATTTGGGGAAATCGGGCTACAACCCTCCCATAATCGCCGTCACTGTTGTACCTTTCTCTGCTTCGCTTGCCAGATAAAACTGCCCGCCCAATCGTTCGATCCGTTCGCGCATGGATTGCAGCCCCAGGTGACCCGGAAAGGAAGCCATTGCATCAAAGCCACACCCATTGTCCTGGATTTCTAAAATGAGTTGGTCCCGGTCCTGCTGTAGACGCAGCGCCACCTGGCTGGCGCCCGAATGCTTCACCACATTGTGCAGCGCTTCCTGGGCGATACGGAAGAACGCTTCTTTCACAGGCAGGCTGACGGCAGGTTCCGCCATAAGCATCGTTGCCACGTTCAGTTGGTGGCGGGCGCGCAATGCCGCCGCCTGTTTCTCTAGCGCTGCCACCAATCCTTCCTTTGCCAGCGATTCTGGGCGCAGTTCAAAGATGAGGGCGCGCATTTCCGCCAGCCCCGCTTCCGCCAGCGATAGCACGTATGCCAACGGCTCGACCACTTGCGCCGGGTCGCGCTGCAGCAGCGCCTGCGCCGTGCGCGCGCCTAACCCAATGCCATATAATGCCTGCGACACCGAATCGTGCAGTTCCCGCGCCAGCTTTTGCCGCTCTTGCCAGGCAGCCAACTGCTGCGCCTGTTCATAAAGTCGCGTGTTTTCAATGGCTGTGGCAATCTGGTTCGCCAGCAGTTGCAGCACAATCAGGTCATCGGCATCAAAAGCGTTGATTTCGCGGCTTTCTACCACCAATACGCCAATTGTCTGCCCTTTCACTTTCAGCGGCAGCACCACGTTAGAGCCAGACTGGCCGGGAACCACCGGAATGTACCGCGTATCATGCTGGACATCTGGCGACAGAATGGGGATACCGCTGGCGGCGACCAGGCCAGACAGTCCCTCTTCGCCTACCCGCAGACGGGTGTTGCAGTACAAACAGGCCGGCTCATTGCCCCAGACGCCGGCAGAAGTTTTGAACGTGACGTGCTCCCCTTCAACCAACCCAATGTGAATGTGGTAATAACCAAACGCCTCCTGGATCAGCCGCACCGTCTGGCTCAGCAGTTGGTCCAGCGCCAGGATAGACGTGATGCGCTGCCCCACTTCGCTGATGATGCGGAACTGCTCAGCGCGGCGCTGTTTGGCAGCGTACAGCCGCGCATTTTCAATGACCACCGCCGCCTGGTAAGCAAAAGCCTTTAGCTTTTCGGCGTGGGCTTCGCTAAAGGCGTTGGGTTGGCGGTGATGCACAATGAGGATACCCACCGCCCGCCCCTTGATGGTGATGGCGGTAGCCATCCAGCCACGCACGTAGCCGAGAATCGTCTCAAACAGTTCCCGCGCCGCCGGCGCTGCCTGGGATTTCGTCAGCCTGTCTTGCTGCATGTCAGCCACAATCATGGCGTCCGGGGTGTTGAGCACAGCCTGGCTGGAAGCGTCGTGAATACTGTAGCGGGTGCTCAAGACCAGATCATCGGGCGCCGGGCCGCGGTAAGCGCGGGGGATCAGGTACTCGCCTTCTAAAACCAACACAGTGGCCCCATCGTAGGCGATCACGCGCGCCAGTTGGTCCAGAATCATGCCCAGCAGGGACGCCATGTCTAGCGTCAGGGTGATGTTGTGGGAGATTTCCAACAGGGTTTTGAGTTCCTGGGTCTGTTCGGCAGCCTGCTGTTCCAGGAACCGCTGCGAGGTCACCTCGAAGGTCACATCCCGGATGAGGAGTAAAACGCACTGCCGCCCGTCAGCAACAAACGGCGCGGCTTTTATTTCCGCTATAAAGCTGGAGCCATCTTTGCGCGCCAGTTTGCCTTGCGCCTGGAAATTTTCCGCGGCGGCAATGGCTTGCTCCAGCCGGGTGAATAAGGGCAGCCAGCCGGGATGGATGAGTTGGCGCAGGGGGAGATGCCGGCATTCCGCCGCCGTATACCCCAAAAGCCGGCAGGCAGCCGGGTTGCCTGCCGTGCATTCCCCGCTTGAATCAACCAACAGCAGCGCTTCGGGGAGATTGTCAAAAATCTGGCGATATACCTCATCTGCCATAGGTTGGGCCTTCGCCGCCCAGCGAAGCCAGACCAATGCGCGCCGCATACAGCGCCGCCTGCGTGCGGCTGGGCACACCTAGCTTCGCCAGGATGTTGCTCACGTGCGTCTTCACCGTCTTTTCGCCAACAATCAACGCCTGGGCAATCTCCTTATTCGACAATCCCTGCGCCAGCAGTCGCAGCACGTCTGTCTCCCGTCCGGTTAGCTGTTCTGGGCTTTCCGGAGCGCGCACTTCGCGCATCAGCCGCGCTGCCGCCTGCGGCGATAGCTGCACCTGCCCGGCGGCGGCGGCTTTGATGGCGTGGCATAGTTCATCTGCCTGGGTGTCTTTTAGCAGGTAGCCAATCGCCCCAGCCTTGATGGCTCCCACGACCTTTTCATCTTCCAGGACGCTGGTCAGGGCGATAACTTCTGTGTCTGGCAGTTCGCGACGGATGGCGGCTGTAGCCGTAATCCCATCCATGCGCGGCATGAGCAAATCCATTAAGACCACGTCGGGCTTGAACTGGCGCGCCACCTCCACTGCTTCCACTCCGTCCGCCGCTTCCGCCACCACGTCTAGTTCGGCGTCCAGGCTCAAAAACATACGCAGCCCCTGCCGCACCACGCTGTGATCATCCACTACCAAAATGCGAATAGCCATTTTCTCGTCTCCATTTTCCCAACAGTTATCTGGAATTCTAACAGAACTGTCTTGCCATATCTTCCCCCAAAAGACGGAAACACTGTACAAAGGGAACTGAGACCGTATCCATTTGTCATTCCGAAGGCAATAGCCTGAGGAATCCCTACGCCCTTTGTCTGCCAGCGCCCTACAGAACAGGGCGTATGCTATACACCCCTACCGAATGACAAGGGGACGCGCCATAGGGATTCCTCACAACATCTGTTTCATACACCCCCAACGCCATTCCGTCTAAAGATGGAGAAAGGAATCCGGTTAAAGATGGATGTGTTTTGGGCTGCGATCCATCATACTACGCATTATCAACCAATCAAGAAACCAATCGTCAATTTAGGAGGATTCACCATGTTTAAGCATAAAATCGCTCTGTTTCACCTGGTACTGGTTGCGGTGCTGTTTGTGGCTGGCTGCTCCCGCACGGTTATCGCTCGCAACGAATCGCCCACCCCCGAATCTGTCACTTCAGGTGGCATAGCTACCTGGATGGATGCGCTGGCGGCTGCCGGCATGAGCGTAACCCAAAAGGGGGAAATAACCCAACCCTTCTTCACCGTCCCCGGTCAGGTTATCGCTGTGAATGGCGGCGAAGTGCAGCTTTACATCTACGGCGACGAAGCCACCGCCAAAAGCGAGGCGGGTCTGGTCTCCGCGGATGGCGGAACCATCGGTACAAGCGCCATGATGTGGATGGCTACGCCCCACTTCTACCACTCGGCTGACGCTATCGCGCTCTACCTGGGCGATGACGCCGCCACGCTGACGGCTTTGCAGGAGGTCTTTGGCGCGCAGTTTGCCGGCGGTTAGCAGTTTGTCGGAAAAGTCCTTAATAGCCCGCTGAGGGCGCTGATACAGCGCAGGCTGATAAAGCGCAGATCAGGCGGATTCATTGGGACTAGACCAAACTCTTATCTGCGGCTTTCTACATCGTGGTAGCATTGGTGGATGTCAGCCCCGCCGTAGGCGGGGCTGACGCCCATTTTTACGGGCAATTTTGGGCGCGTCTGCGCCCAAAATTGCCCAAAGCCGATGCCTTTTTGCCCGTTTTTATGACGCCTTGCTGGAAAAAAGCCGGAGGAAACCCCTCCGGCTTTTTTGTTTTGCCGGCATTCGCCTTTGGGCGAATGACAGTTCGCCCGTTTGCGGCGTATGCTTTGAGAGTGAGAGACTGGAGCAGTCTCCGAGACTGCTCCAGTCTGGCAAGTTTGTAGCGCAAACTGTTAGTTTGCGCGGACAAACTAACAGTTTGTCCTACATTGCGAGGCTATTTTTGCGGGAGGTGTTTTATGTCTCTATCTATCTGGCAGCGTGGGGATTTGTTGCCGGCGCTGCCGCCTTTGGCTGGTTTTCGCGTTGAGGCTGCGCCTGAGGCGGGGGCGCTGGCGCAGCTTGCCGGGTTGGACAGGCAGGAAGTCCAGCGGCGCTGGCAGGAGGGGCATCGCGCTTATGTGGGTTATGTGGACGACGCGCCAGCGGCTTATGGGTGGGCAGCGACGCGGCGGGCGGGCATTGGCGAGCTAAAGCTGGATTTCGCCTTGCCGCCGCGCTGCCGCTATTTGTGGGATTTTGCCACGCTGCCGCCGTGGCGCGGGCGTGGTCTTTATCCGCGCTTGCTGCAAGCGATTGTGCGGCAGGAGATGGCTCACGCCGATACTTTTTGGATTATTCGCGCCCCGGAAAACGGGGCTTCTGGTTCGGGCATGCGCAAGGCTGGCTTCACGCCGGTGGGCCGGCTGTCGCTGCGGGCGGATGGTTTGACGGCGCTGCTGCCTACGGGCGACCCGGCGCGGGCAAGGGCGGGGGCGGCGTTGTTGGGGGTTCCGTTGGTGAGCGCCGGCATTTTTGCCTGCTGGCACTGCGGCGGCGCGGCGTATCCGGCGGCAGCCCACGCCGACGAGTGCGCCTGCGGGCATACGTTGCCCGAAAGTGAAAGCTGCGTCTGCGCCGCCTGAGAAATGGGCGAAAAGCATCTGGATTTTCACCGCGAAGACGCGAAGAGCGCAAAGAAAAACAGGGG
>CAYQYJ010000204.1:0-4783 GCA_964421605.1 uncultured Ardenticatenaceae bacterium
TGATCGCCGGTTTGACGGTGGCGGATTTGCGGCGGTTGACGGATGAGATGGTGGATAGGATGCTGGCGCTGATTGCGGATTGCACGGACGAGGACGTGGTGTTTGCGCCGCAGGACCCGAAGGCGGATGACGCTTATGCACTCGATGAGGGGGAGCGGGGGTTGGCGTGGACGTTGGGACATGTGATTGTGCATACGACGGCTTCGGCGGAGGAGTCGGCGGCGCTGGCGGCGGAGTTGGCGCGCGGGGTGGCGCATCATGGGCGGTCACGGGCGGAAGCGCCGTGGCGGCAAGTGACGACGATAGGGCAGTGCCGGGCGCGGCTGGAGGAGAGCCGGCGCATGAGGCTGGCGAGTCTGGCGATGTGGCCGGATGAGCCGCATTGGGAGAATACGTATGTGACGGCGCGGGGGAGCGTGATTGGGCCGGTGAAGCGGTTTGTGTTGGGGTTGTCGCATGAGGACGGGCATCTGGAGCAGATGGCGGATATTGTGCGGCAGGCGCAGGCGGCGCGAGGGGGGGAAGAATTAATTGGTGAATTGGTGAATTTGTGAATGGTTAATGGGGGGAGGCAGCGGTCGCGCGGGAGGCTTGTATGCTGTCATCGTTAAAGGGGGCCGACCTGTTTGGGGGCGTCTGGCGCTACCTGCTGCAGCCGGTGCGGCTGGCGCAGACGTATGACCGGCGGAATTTGCAACCGGACCTGACGGCGGGTCTGACGGTGGCGGTGATTTTGCTGCCGCAGGCGATTGCTTTTACGTTGATTGCGGAACTGCCGCCGGAGATGGGGATGTATGCCGGCATTGTGGGGGCGATCATCGGCGCGTTGTGGGGGGCGTCTAACCAGACGCATACGGGACCAGCTAACGCCATTTCCTTGCTCGTTTTTTCGGCGCTGTCGGCGGTGGCTGCACCGAACACGATGGAGTTCATTATCGGCGCGGGCCTGATGGCAGTGATGGTGGGCGTCTTTCAGTTGGCGATGGGGCTGGCGCGGTTGGGTATCCTGGTCAATTTTGTTTCGCACTCGGTGATCGTGGGCTTTGCCACGGGGGCGGGTTTGCTGATTGCCATCAAGCAGGTGGGGCCGCTGCTGGGGCTGGCGCTGCCTAATGCGGATGTCATTACCACGCTCATTAACTCCGCGGCGCAGTTATCGCGCGCCCACGCGGCGACCGCCGCTTTGGGGGTGGGCACTATTGTCCTGGTGGTGATGGCGCGCCGCCTTAACCGCCGCTTTCCCGATGCGCTGGCAGCTATGGTGGCGGCCTCGGCGTTGGTCTATTTTTTCAAGCTGGACCAACAAGGGGTGGCGACGATTGGGGCGCTGCCAGCCAGTCTGCCGCCGCTGGCCCAACTGCCCCTTTTTGATCTGGATTTCATTGCGCGGCTGTCCACAGGCGCGCTGGCGGTGGGGGCTATTGGCCTGGTGGAAACGGCGGCTATCGCTCGTTCTTTTGCCACCCAGACGGGACAACGACTGGACAGCAACCAGGAGTTTGTGGGGCAGGGGTTGGCTAACATTGCCGCCGGCTTTTTTTCTGGCTATCCGGTAGCGGCTTCTTTTTCGCGCTCGGCTATTAATTACGGCGCAGGCGCGCGGACGCCAGCCAGCGCGCTTTTCTCCGGTTTGTTTGTGTTAATAGGACTGTTTTTTGTGGCACCGTTGGCTGCTTTTGTGCCAGAAGCGGCTTTGTCGGGCGTTTTGATCGTCACGGCCTATCGCATGATTGATCAGGAAGAAATCCGGCGCATTGCGCAAAGCACGCGCAGCGACGCGCTGATTATGCTGGTTACGCTCCTGGGAACTTTGTTTTTACGGATTGAATTTGCGGTGCTGTTGGGCATTATGCTGTCGTTTGCTCTGTACATCCGCAAGACCAGCCTGCCGCAGGTGCGATTTGTGCTGCCAGACGCGCAGTTTCGCCATTTTACGCCGCAGAGGGATACGTACTGCCCGCAATTGAGCGTGCTGGAAGTAAAAGGCGACCTTTACTTTGGGGCGGTTAGCCATGTGGAGGAGGTGATCCAGGCGCATTTACAGCGCACGCCTGATGAACGCTTCTTGCTGCTGCGGCTGCACAGCGTAAACCAGTGCGATTTTAGCGGGATTCATATGCTGGAGAACGTGGCGCGCCTGTATCGGGAACGGGGAGGGGACGTGTTTATTGTGCGGGCAAATGAGGCGGTGACGCAGGTGATAGACCATTCGGGCTTTGGCGCGGTTTTGGGCAGCGATCGTTTTTTGCCAGAGGATGAGGCGATTTCTCATTTGTTTTACCACGTGCTGGACCCGGCGATTTGCATTTATGAGTGCCCGATGCGGGCTTTCCGCGAGTGCCAGAATTTGCCGAAGTATCCGTATCCGGCGGAAGTGACTTTTGCAGCGGCGCTGCCAGCCCGCACCGTGCCCGAAGTGACGCCGCGCGATTTGTATGCGGGTTTGCGCGGTGGGCAGCAGCCGCGACCCGTGGTGTTGGATGTGCGTGAACCGCGGGAGTATCACCGGGGACACATTCCAGAGGCGCGGTTGCACCCGATGGTGCAAATGATGCAGAGTGGGCCGCAGGTTCCGCCGGAGACGCCCATTGTATTGGTGTGCCGCACGGGGCGACGCAGCCGGCGCGTGGCGGCGAAGCTGGCGCAGGATGGGTATCATAATGTCAGCATTTTGCAGGGGGGGATGTTGGCGTGGGAAAATGCCGGCTTGCTGGAAGCGGTAAATTATTTTCGATTTGAGTCATAGTGAGGAAAGCGCCTATGAGCGACAAGGCAATACCTACCGGACAGGTTCCCTCGCGCAATATTGGTTTGGATTTGCTGCGGGTGACAGAAGCGGCGGCTCTGGCAGCCGGGCGCTGGATTGGCTCAGGCAAATATCTGGAGACGCACCAGGCGGTTACAGAAGCGGTTATCCATGCCTTGAATGAGGTGGATATTGATGGGTATATCGTCATTGGGGAGGAGGGGCGGCTGGGGCGATCCGCTCTGTTAGCCAGCGGGGCGCATGTGGGGACCGGGCGTGGGGCGGAGGTGGACGTGGTGGTGGACCCCATTGACGGAACCAAGCTGGTGGTGCGGGGGTATCCGGGGGCTATTTCGGTGGTGGCGGTAGCGCCGCGGGGGGCTATCTGGTCTCCTTATCCGGCTGTTTACATTGATAAAATTGTGGTGGATCGAGAAGCGGCGGCGGCGCTGGTTCCGGAAGTAATGGATGCGCCAGCAGCGTGGACGCTGGCTTTAATTGCCCGCGTTAAGGGGAAATCGGTGCGCGACCTGGACGTGGTGGTGTTGGATCGGCCACGGCACGGGGAGTTAATTGAGGAAGTGCGTACCACAGGGGCGCACGTCTGGCTGCGGCAGGCGGACGCCGAAGGGGCGCTGCTGGCGGCGACGGTGGGCACAAATGTGGATGTGGTGATGGGGATTGGCGGCGCGTCTGAGGCGGTGCTGGCGGCGTGCGCGGTGAAGGCGTTGGGGGGAGGGATGCTGGCGCGCCTGGCGCCGCAGAATCACGCGGAACAGGCGGCTTTAACGGAGGCCGGGTTGGATACGCGGCGCATCTGGACGGTAGATGAGATGGTGCGGGGGAATGAGGTGTTTGTGGCGGCTACAGGCATCACCCGCAGCGATTTGCTGCATGAGGTGGATTTTCAGGGCCGGACAGCGCAGCTTCATTCGTTGTTAATTCGGGCGAAAACGGGCACGCGCCGGTTTGTGCAGACGGAACAGTCTATTGCCTGAAGCGGTTGGGTTTACGCCGGAATGGGTTGGGCGCGCACGAGCAAGATGGGCATGGTGGCCTGGCGCAGAATGCGGTCGGCGACGCTGCCAAATACCCAACGGCTGACGCCGCTGCGACCGTGCGTACACATGACGATCAGGTCTACTGTCAGGTTTTCGGCTGCGTCCAGGATGATGTCGGCGACGGGTTCGCCGTCTACAATCTGGCTGTGGATGCGGTAGCCTTGCTGGCGCAAGGCGTCTTGCTGCGTTTTGAGATAGATCTCGGCTTCTTCGAAGGCGATTTCACGTAAGCCTGTTATGAGTGAGGCGTAGGCTGCGCCGGTGGTGTGGGAGACGACGTGCGGCGGCAAGACCACGCGCAGCAGGGTGATTTCGCTGTCGAATTTTTGGGCGACTTCCAGGGCGACGGGTAGGGCGGTTTCGGCCAGTTTGGAGCCGTCCAGGGGGATGAGGATGTGGTTAAACATAGGGTTGCTCCTTCGAAAATAGTGATCAGTGGCGAGTGGTCAGTGGGGTTACGCCCAAATTGTCCGCACAATAAGGGCGTATGCAATACGCTCCTACACGAGGCGCGGAGAAAAATGTAGGACAAAGTGTTCGTTTGTTCCTGCCGGCTGGAAGCCGGCGGGGCGGCGGGTGGGTGATGGTGTAGTGGATGGTGGTTGTTCATTTTGGCGCGCCGCCGTCCCTTTTCGCCCAGGGCTGTTATAGTTGTATTATTGAGCAGTCCAGGCGGGGGGCATAGTGAGGATTAACAGGTGTGGCGGTGAAGAATGTCACCAGCCGGGCGAATGGGTTAAGGGGGAGGGAATAGTTAATTGGTGAATTGGTGAACGGGTGAATGGTTAATGGGGGAGGGGAATGCCTGGGCGACGGTGAATTGGTTGATGGGATCAAGTAGAGGTGGATGATGAGGCAGGATAAGGTGGAAACGGGTCAGCGGCGGCGGCGGGTGGGATGGTGGCTGGCGGCGGGGGGGATAGCGGTGTTTCTTTGCGGTCTGGCAGCGGTTTGGGCGGCGGGGACCTGGGTGTGG
>CAYQYJ010000204.1:4883-6816 GCA_964421605.1 uncultured Ardenticatenaceae bacterium
CGCCCACGGCGATGCCTGATAGGGTTGTGACGCCGTCGCTGCCAGAGGCGGGGCCGGCTGAAGAAGAGGAGGCGGAAGCTGCCGGCAGTTTACCCGGTGGGCGGTTGGTGTTGATTGATGCGAACCGGCAGGTGGCGACGCTGGATGGGGATGGGGGGAACCGGCGGCAGTTGACGGAGGATGAGCGGTCGTATCTGTTTCCGGTGTGGTCGCCGGATGGGGAGCAGATAGCGGTTTTGGGCAGCGATGATGCCGGCAGCGGCGTTTATGTGCTGCGGGATGTGGCGACGAGTGCGGGAGGGGAAGATGCTGCGGCAAATGCCGGCAGTCCGCGCCGCCTTTATTACAGCCAGACCGGTTCACCCTTCTATCTGTATTGGTCGCCAGACAGCCAGTTTGTGACGATTCTGGCAAACCACCCCAGCGGGTTGGGGCTGTACCTGGCGGCAGCCGGCGGGGAGGCGGAGGTGAAGTTGTTGACGACGGGGCAGCCGTTTTACTGGGCATGGTCGCCCGACGCGCAGCGGCTGCTGATTCACACGGGGGCTAACCAGGAGGAGGCGCGGCTGGCTTTTCTGGAACCAACGGGGGTGGAGGCGGGCGAGAACCTGGGTGTGCCTGGCTCATTCCAGTCGCCAGGGATTGCGCCCAGCGGGCAGCGTTGGGCTTTTACGGTGGAGGATGCGGCGGGGGCGCGTTGGCTGGTGATTCAAAACAGTCTGGAAGACGCGGAAAGCCGGATTCCGCACGTGGGGACGATGGCCCTTAGCTGGAGTCCGGCGGCGGATAAGCTGGCTTTCATCAGTCCATACAATGGCAGCAGCCATGGCGGGAGTGATTTGTTTGGGCCGATGCGCCTTTATGATGCAGAAACGGGGCAGACCACGCTGCTGACAGAGCAGCGGGTGGTGGCTTTTTTCTGGTCACCGGACGGGCGGCGGCTGGCTTTTTTGACGCTGCACCGGTTTGACAGCATTGAGGCAGGGATAGAGGGGACGCAGTCAGTGGTTGAACCGTTCCTGAGCAAAGGTGGGTTGGGCCGCCCGTTGCGGCAGCAGGGGCAACTGCCTGAACTGGGTTTGTGGGTGTTGGATGTGGCGAGCGGGAACGCGGGGTTTGTGACGTCTTTTACGCCTACGCCTTTGTTTGTGGGTCAGTTTTTGCCATTTTTTGATCAATATGCGCTGAGCCACCGGCTGTGGTCGCCGGACAGCAGCGCCGTGGCGTTGCCGGTGGCTGAGAATGGGGTGTCGCACATTATGGTGATACCGATTGATGGGCGGCGACCGCAGATTATTTCGGATGGGGTGATTGCTTTTTGGCGACCGTAGTAAGTGAGGGAATGGGACGCAGATGACGCTGATAGGGGGGAGGAAGGAATTTTTAATTGGTGAATGGGTGAATGGTTAATGGGGAGGGGGTCAGGATTGTTCGTCGGCCCATTGCAGGGCGCGGAGGAGGTGGTCGTGGGGGGAGGGTTTGTCTTGATGGCGGCTGATCAGGGCGACGGTGAGAGGGTGGCTGCCGGCAGCCTGGGCCATTTCGGCGCCCCAGGCGGCGTGCTGCTGGCGCACGACAAAGGGACGTCGCCAGCCGCGTGGTTTGCCTGCGCCCCAGCGCTGCGCCAGGCGAGGGGCGATGCGTTCGACCAGGACAGGCAGCATTCGATCCCAGGGGGTGAGGGGGGTCTGGGTTTTGCCTATGTCGTGCAGTAGGGCGGCGGCAAGCAGCGGCGGGGCGGTGTGCCCGGCGCGCAGGAGGGTTTGGTAGACCAGGTAGCTGTGCTGCTGGTCGCGGGGGGAGAAACGGTCAAAGAGGCGCATTTCTGCCGGCAGAAGCACGGCGGCAATCTCCTGGCGGGCAGTGGGGGGGAGGGCTTTCTTCACGGTGAAGTTCAGCCACATTTGCCATAGACGGTAGCGCCAGCGCATAG
>CAYQYJ010000205.1:0-6802 GCA_964421605.1 uncultured Ardenticatenaceae bacterium
TGCGTACACCCTAACCTGTCCGTAGCCCTGGCTCTGGCGCGGCGTGGTCACGACGTGGCCTTTTTTACGGGTAAAGCTCTCTGCCTGCGTATTACAGCCGCCGGGCCTGCTTGTTTTCCCTACCCCGAACAACTGGAAGCCATGTACCATCGGTTGGTTGCTTCCCCTACCGACGGCGTCGGCGCCACCTGGTCGCATCGCACGCAACTCCGCGCCAGCCTGCGCGCTTTCTTCTCCGACGTACTTCCCCTGCAATACCAGGGGTTGGAAGATGTGCTGCGCCAATGGCCCGCCGACCTGATCGTTTGCGATCCCGCCATTTGGGTTCCTTTCTTGGTGCTGACCCACACGCGCCAGATTCCTGTCGTCATCCTTTCCTATCTCCTGGGCAACAGTCTGGCGGGCCCGGATGCGGTGCAAATGGGCATGGGGTTAAAACCAGCCCGCAATTGGTGGGAACGCGCCTACAACCGCCTGGCGACGCAAATCATGGAATGGTACATGACGGAAGTGCGCCGCCCGGCCAATGAATTTCGGCAGCAGTTTGGCTTGCCGGCAATTTCCGGTCCCATCATCCAGCTAGGCGAAAAACTTCCTCTTTTCCTGGTGACAAGCTGCCCTGAACTGGACTTTGGGCGGCAGGATTTGCCCGGCAATACGCATTACGTGGGGTCGTTGATGTGGTATCCGCCGCAGCCTCCAGCCGACTGGCTGTCCGAGCTACCCCGCGATTTACCCTGGGTACATGCCACCGAGGGCACCATCCATTATCACGAATCCACCGTCCTCAAAGCCACCGCCGAAGCTTTAGCCAACCAACCCGCCACCGTGATTCTGACCACAGGCGGCAACCGCGAACCGGGCGAAGCGGGCTTGACCGGGCTGGCGGAGAACGTCAAAGTCGTGCGCTGGATTAACCACGACGAACTGCTGCCCAAAATTGACTTGTTGGTGTGTACAGGCGGGTCCGGCGTCATGTTAGCCGCCCTCTATCATGGCGTGCCCATCATTGCCGTGCCCACCGAGTGGGACCACGCAGACAATACTGAGCGCATGGCCTACACAGGCGCTGGCGTTTCCCTGCCGCCCAAACAATGCCAGCCGCCGCGCCTGCGCGAACTTATCTTTGAAATCCTGGCGGATCCCAGCTACCGTGATAACGCCCGCCGCATTGGCCGCAGCCTGCGCCAGATGGGCGGCCCCGACCGCGCCGCTGCCCTGATCGAAGGCGTGCTTTAAGCCGATATTGAACTTCATACCTCATACCTCATGCACCTTAGGAGGCTTGATAATGTCCCTGACCAAACCATTGCTCTCTCTGGAAGACGCGCTGCAGTTAAGCCGCAAAGACAACATCCATTATCACCGCGAACATTGCAACCCCCGCCTGGCGAACTTGCTAGAGATTGTCGAGGCGGATAGCCCGTTCGTGCGCGCTGAAGGCAATTACTTTTGGGACGCCGATGGCGTCCAATACATAGATTTCATGAGCGGTTTCGGCGCTGCCAGCCTGGGGCACAACCCGCCCCGCCTGCTGGCAGCGCTGGAGCGCGTGCAAGAGATGCCCAACCTGGTAGAAGGATTGGCATTGTTGGTGGGCGCGCTGTCGCACAACCTGGCGCAGTTAGCCCCCGGCCAGCTCAAGCGCGCCTACTTTGCCAACTCCGGCGCAGAAGTGGTGGACGCCGCCATCAAAGTTTCCCGCGCCGCCACCGGGCGGGTGAAGATCATCACTTGCCAGGGCAGCTTTCATGGTCGTACCGTCGGCGCGCTCTCCCTGATGGACAACAAGGCGTACCATGACCCGTTTGCGCCGCTGCTGGAAGACGTGGTCTTTGTGCCTTTTGGCGACGTGACCGCGTTGGAAAAAGCGCTGCGGCGCAGCAAAGCGGCGGGTTTTATCCTGGAACCGGTGCAGGGAGAAGGCGGCTTTGTGCCCGCCCCGCCTGGCTACCTGAGCGTGGCCCGCGAACTGTGTACGCGCTATGGCACGCTGCTGATTGCCGACGAGATTCAATGCGGTTTATGCCGCACGGGCGACCTGTTCGCCGTCAACTCCGAAAACGTGGCCCCTGATATTTTGCTGTTGGGCAAGACATTGGGCGGCGGCGTCATGCCCCTCAGCGCCCTGCTGACCACCGACGACATCTATTTTGCCAGCCAGGCAGACACCCCCCGCTCGCCGCTGCATACGCCGACCTATGGCGGCAACACGCGCGCCTGCGCTGTGGGTATGGCGGTGTTGGAGGAGTTGACGACTAACGACATGGCTCGCCAGGTGCGCGAATCGGGCGCGTACCTGATGCAGCGGCTGCGGATGCTGCAAGCGGAACAACCATTGATTGCCGAAGTGCGCGGGCGGGGCTTGATGATTGGCGTGGAGTTTGCCCCGGCCACGCGCGGTTTGGGCACGCTGGTCACGGCGGGCGTGGCTAATAAGTTGTCGCGGGAGTATCTTGCCGGCATTGTCATCAAAGAACTCCTCAGCCGCCACCACATCATGACCGCCTACACCTTGAACAACGTCAACACCCTGCGCGTCCAGCCTCCTTTTGCCGTCAGCAAAGAAGAAATGGACAACTTTGTAGACTCCCTGGGGCAAACCCTGGCTGACCTGGGCAGCTTCACCAAAGCTGCCGTCAAATCCCTACCCGACATGATGCGCCTGCGCCGCGCCTAGTTGTGGACACAGCCGGTTAGATCAAAAACATGTCATTTCAAGCCCCTTCGCCAAGCTCAGGGCAGGCTCTTCGGCGAGAAATCCCGCTCAAATTGCCAGGACTCGCTTCTCTTTCTTCGCGCTCTTTGCGTCTTTGCGGTGAAATTCTTTGCGGTGAAATCAGTCCCGATTTTCCGCGAAATCTGCGCAATCCTGATTCCATTTTGTAACAAGGCCTTTCCATGCTGCCATTCCCGCCCACCAGATTGACATTTCAGCCAGCCGCGCCCCCCGGCTTTGGCGACCAATACAACAGTTGGGCCTGGTCTATGCTCTGGTGGCAAGGCGCGCTCTATGTGGGCACGCACCGCGCCTGGTATTGCGCCCAGCGCGTGGCGCACACGTCGGCTGTGCCCGGCTTCCTCAAGAAAACGATGGGCCGCTACATCATTCCCCCACCCGACCCCGCCGCCAACTGCCCCGACTCCGTGTTTGACCTGCCCCTGCAGGCCGAAATCTGGCGCTGGACGCCCCCTGACGACTGGCAGCGAGTTTACCAATCGCCTCAGGACGTGCCCATTCCTGGTCAGCCAGGGCGATTTGTGGCTCGCGAGGTGGGTTACCGTTACATGACGGCTTTCACCGAGCCGGATGGGACGGAAGCGATGTATATTTCTGGCGTTAACGCCCGTTATCTCTACCGCGATTTGCCCGGCCCCTGCCTGCTGCGCACGGTGGATGGACGCCATTTTGCCCCCGTGCCTCACGACCCAGGCACGTTCATGGGCGACCTGGATAGTTACACCTTCCGCTCCATTTTTGGCTACAAAGGGCGGTTGTTTGTCCTCACCGGGCACATGCACGGCTCTGGCGTGCTGCTGGAGTCGGCTAATCCGGCTGCCGGCAACGACGCCTTCCGTCAGGTCAGCCCGCCCGGCATGAAAATCTTCGAGATGGTTCCTTACAACGGACATCTCTATTTGGGCATTCACGCCGAAGATGGCTATGCCATTATGCGCACCGACGCCAGCGGCGACCCATATACCTTTGTGCCTGTGGTGACGCAAGGGGGGTATTTGCCAGACAAACCCAGCCTGCGCCCCATCAGTATGCACGTGTTTAGTGGCTGCCTTTATGCCGGCATGGATCGCCCTCAAACCGAAATCATCCGCATTAACCCCGACGACTCCTGGGACCTGGTCATCGGCGCGCCCCGCCTCACCCCCGCAGGTTGGAAACACCCCCTCAGCGGCATAGACGCTGGCTTTAACACCTGGCTCAACGGTCACATCTGGCGTATGCAGGCTCACGAAGGGCGGCTGTACGTGGGCACGATGAACATGAGCGTGGCTCTGCGCAAATCCCCCCGCATCCATCCCGCCAATTTTGGTTTTGACCTGTACGAAACGAGCGACGGCTGGCATTTTGCCCCCATCACCGCCAACGGTTTTGGGCATGAGCTGGACTATGGCGTGCGCGCCCTGGCCAGCACCCCGCACGGGCTGTTTGTGGGTTCAGCCAACAACTGGCAGGCGTGTCACATCTGGCGCGGCGCGGCGCAGCCCATCGCGGCTGATGCCCTGCCCGCCGCCGATCCCGACAAACCGCCCACGCATCAATTAGCCCGCTTCCCCGCGTCCCCGCCCCAGCGTTTGGCCGCCGAGGTCATTGACGACCGTGTGCTCCTTTCTTGGGACCCGCCTGCCGCTGGCGCTGCTGCCCGCTATCACGTCTGGCGTGCCCTGGTGCGGGATGAGCGTCTGTTTTTTGAAGGCCGCCCGTGGTTTCGCCAGGCCACGCGCGTGCTGCGCGCCGTGCGCCGTCTGCTGCCCTTGCTGCGCCGGCTGCGCCCGCTGGCGCGGGAGGTGTATTTACCGCCGCTGCCGGCAAAAGTGTGGATGTTCCAACCCTACGAACGCCTGGGGACGACCACAGACACCCATTTTCAGGACGCGCCCGACCAGGAAAACCGGTACGTTTATTACGTGCAGACGGAAACGGCGCCAGGAGAATATTCCGCCGCTTCCAATGTGGCTGCCGTGCCGCTGCTGTCGCCCCCGGCTACTTTTGCCTCGGTCACTGCCTGGGGACAACGGCGTGGCATACCTGCTGACCTGTTGGCGGAATTGGCGGCAGTGGCGGAAATTTGCCGGCGTTCCCCCCCGGCAGAAACCGCCTGGCAGACCGCCGCCGCTGGTCTGGCTGCCCTTCAGCAGCGCTCCCCTGGCCTGTTCGCGCCGCAACTGGAAACCGATTGGGCCGTCCAGTTAAGCCAACTGGCGCGGCGTATTCACTTGTGCACGCTCAATTTGCTTCCCCCAACCCGACTTCTAGAACCTGGAGAAACAATGTGATGAAGACTTTACGCCTGGCTCTGCACTCCTTGTTATTGGCGCTGCTCTTCTGGACATGGCATGCCGGCAGCAGCAGCGCCGCCGCATCCGTCCTGACTGTAACCCCCAGTCTCCCATCCGGCCAATACGTCGGTACGCCCATCACCTGGACCGTCGAAACCGACGAAACCGACCCCGTTGATTTCTCCTTTGCCATCACTCCCCCCAACAGCCCGCAGCGCCTCGTCTTTGACTTCACCACCCGCCAGACTTTTGACTGGACCACCATTGAAGACGGTTCCTACACCATCGTCGTCACCATGCGCAACCTGGTCACAGGCGACACCCAGACAGACTCGTCGCTCTATGAATTTTTGCCCCGCGCCAACCTGACGCCCGTTGTGTCCGCCACCCATAACGCCCTGATTGCCCTGTACAGCGCCCCTGGCTGCGCTGCGGGCCAGAAAATGCGCCTCATCTTTCGCGCTGCGGCTGGCGGGCCCCTCACCATTATTCCCCCCCGCTCCTGCCGCCCTGGCTACAGCCTGAACTTCTACGTCGCCGGGCTGCGCGCCCAGACGACTTATTATCTAACCCACCAACTTTTTGACGTCAACGGCAGCTATCTGGGCAGCGGGCCGCTGCGCGTCTTTACCAGCGGCGCTGTCTCCCTACCCACCCCAGGCGTCGTCGTTCTCGATCCGCCGGACGCGGCTACCAGCAGTGAGAGTATCCTTTACTATTCGCCAGCCCTGGTTGGGCCAAACTGGCCCGGCAACGTACCTTTTGCCACCGATTTACAAGGGAACGTGATCTGGTACCACCCGAAACCTATCCCCAACTGGATAACCCTGTACCGCCCGACGCCTGAGGGGACGTTCCTCGCGAGCGTGGGTGATGGCGCTATCCGCAGCGTTTATCTCACGGAGTACGATGTTGCCGGCAACGTCGTGCGCGAAACCAACGCCCACAGTACCAACATCAAACTGGCTGAACTCGGTTACCCCCCCATGGGCTTCTTCCACCATGACGCCCGCCGCCTGCCCAATGGTTACACCGCCGCCCTGGCTACCAACGAACGGCTCATGGAGGACGTACAAGGCCCTGGTCTGGTAGACATCCTGGGCGACTACGTCCTCGTCTTTGACGAACAAATGAACCTGGTCTGGGTGTGGGATGCTTTTGAACACCTGGACGTGGGGCGCAAAGCCGTGCTGGATGAAAAATGTTATCAAGAAGACGATTGGTGCGTACCCTTGTACCTGGCTGATGTAGCTAACGACTGGCTGCACACCAACACCCTGGAGTATACCCCTGGCGATCAGAACCTGGTGTTGTCGCTGCGCAACCAGGATTGGGTAGCCAAAATTGATTATCAGGATGGGCAAGGGAGCGGCGACGTGATCTGGCGCCTGGGCAATGAAGGAGATTTCACCCTGCTAGGCGGCGACGGCGATCCCTGGCCCTGGTTCAGCCACCCGCACGACACGGGCCTGCTGCCAGGCGGCATTGCCCCTCTGTACGACAACGGCAACACCCGCTGTGAGTTAGATGGGCTGTGCTACAGTCGCGGGCAGGTGTACCAGTTAGACGAGGTAAACCTGACCGCCACGCTGCACGTGAACACTGACCTGGGCTACTACGCCGACGGCTTTGGCAGCGCCCAACTCCTTTCCAACGGCAACTACTTCTTCGTCACAGGTACGTTGCCCCAGGCCCCCGGCCAGACAGTCGCCACAGAACGAGCCGTAGATGGCAGCGAAACTTACGCTATCTGGGTGCAAACGCCCATTTATCGTATTTACCGCAT
>CAYQYJ010000206.1:0-4626 GCA_964421605.1 uncultured Ardenticatenaceae bacterium
ACAAATAAGGCCGGATGCGCTCGTGCATCCGGCCCTATCGAACTACTCAGTCACGACGCCAGGCCGCACCATGTTAGTGGTATCGGCTCCCAGGCTAGTCAGAGAGTCATACAAAACTTGCAAAATATACAAACCATTGTGGGCAAATGCCCCTGGGTCTTTAGACACATACTGATAGTTGTACGCCCCTCGCAGTAGCGCCGGCGTCCACAGATTAAAGCCATTGGCCCGATCCATCTCTTCCGCATCCGCAGCCCCGTTGCCGTTGGTATCGGCAAAGAAGTAAGGATAAGCGGCATTTGAATAGACAATGCCCGTGCCCACTGTCGCCGTCGCATACGCCTGCATGGCGGTATACAACATCTCGTGCATCGTAGCGATCTCGCCCGCCAGACCTTCGGTGACGTCGCCGTCGCCGTCAAAGTCATCTTCGCTGGCGCGAATAGCCACCAGATCCGCTTTCGTCTCCACGTTTTCGTGGCACTCCGCGCACTCCAACACTTCCACTTCCAGCGCGTGCGTGTTATGGCACTCAATACACGTGTCGAACGCGCCCACGTGTTCGTTCCGCCCGACGTAAACCTGATCGGTGAACTCGTAAGCCCCCTTGGCTTCCGTGCCAAACAAGGTAGCCCCGGCGGCGAAGTAATGCACATTCAAGAAGCGCAGCCGCTCTGACTGCTCATCCGCTCCCAGGTCGCCGATCAACCGGTTCACGCTGGTCGTGGATTCGCGTCCCTGGTGGCAGTTGATGCACAGATTGCTGTCCGGTTCACCCAGAGTAAGCGTCGCCCCGCTGGGGAACGGTACATCTTCGACTTCATAGCGGGTGAAAGTGGTCAGGTCGTTGTGACAGGTGGCGCAGTTGAGACCGTTCGCGGGATGTTGGTTGATGGCCACGCCCTGCTCGATAAAGAGCGGCAGGCCCGCCGCCGAATGGCAGCGACTGCAAGAACCCGGCACTTCTCCTTCGGCGTCCCAATGACGGAACGCTTCTTCCGACCCGGCAAAGTGGCCGTGATCAATGCGCCGCATAGCCAACATATCAATCGGTTCCGCCAGGGCGCTGTTCAAATCTTCGATAGAGTCGTACAGCAGCTCAATGATATATTTGCCGCCGTGCGCAAAGAAGCCAGGGTCTTTCAACGATACCTGATAGTTGTACGCCGCCTTAGCCAGACGCGCCGTCCACGAGGCATACCGCTCTGTGTCGCCGTCATCCAGTAACCCGTCGTCATTGGCATCAATGAAGAAGTAAGGATGGCGCGCCGTGTTGTAGACGATTGGCTGCCCGGCCACCTGGCGCGCATACGCTTGCATAGCCGTCATCAACGTCTCTTGCATCCCCACGACCTCGTAGTAGATGCCTTCTTCCATGTCGCCGTTGCCATTGTAGTCAACCAGCGAACCTGCCATACGTACCTCTTTCAGGTCTTCGACCGTCTCCACGTCCGTATGGCACCCCTGGCACTCCGCCACTTTCACTTCCAGCGTGTGTGGATTGTGGCAGGAAACGCAGGTGTCGTAGCCGGCTACATGATCGAACTTGGCGTCATACGTTTTGCCGTCGTATTCATAACCACCCTTGATTGTGGTGCCATACAGCGTCGCCGCCGCGGCGTAGTAATGAATGTTGGCAAAGCCCAGGTCTTCGCTGGGGGTGTCCACATCCTCCGTCAGGCCGGCATTGGCAATCGCTTCATCCACACCCGGTTTGGAATACCGTCCCTGGTGGCACTGCATACACCGCGCTTCCGCGCCCAAACCAGTTACTTCTATCCCCGACGGGAAGACGACGCTGCTCATCATCACAGTGGTTGCATTGTGGCAGGCGTCACAGGTAATGACCGCGCCAGTGGGGGCTGGAGCGTCTACCACCCCCGCCGCGCTGCCATCTGCGCCAATGAAATCTTGATACCCAATGCCGCTGTGGCATTTGGCGCAGCTTTCTGGCACTTCAGCAGGATCATCTTCGTTCCAATGGACAAAAGCTTCGGCTGTTGTGTCAGCATGTCCAGAGTTTACCCATTGGTCGAAAAATGGGATGACGGGCACGACGGGCGTCGCTTCCACCACCACTTCTACAATCCGCGTTACTTCGACGGCCGGTCCTTCCACCTCGACCGTCACTGGGACTTCACGGGTTACGACGACGGGCGTCCCGGCCGTGCCTGATCCGGCATCGCCGCACGCAAACAGCGTGAAGCTGGCGATAAGGATCAATCCCAGAACCCACGAGATTTTGATCATCCGTTTCATACAAACCTCCTTAATTGATCAGTTACGGTATGGGTGTGCTCAGTGGAGTAAACACGTCACGCGTCGCTTGCGGAATCGTCGTGATAGCCGTTTGCTCAAACGTGAAAGCCCACACCAATATAACCAGTATCACGCCGCCGATGATGACACTGGCTATTAGAAAAATACGTCGCCGGCGGTACAGCACAGGCAGAGCCAGTTCGGGCCAGGGCGCGCCGCCGCTTTCCAGTCGCTCCAGTTCCAGGGCGTGTTCTTCCTCCATAATCTTGTGCGGAAGGTTGCCCGTGAACATGCTGGGGTTGAAATGTTTGATGTGCACGTTGTACATGTGCCAGATGAGAATAGAGAGTACGGCTAACACAGCTTCGCCGCCATGCGCCGCCAGAGCGACCGGGATAATCTGTCCAGGCAAGACAGCCGTGGTGGCAATCGGATTCCATAACATAAAACCGGTGATCACCATCACCGCCGTGCCCCACACCACCGCCCAATACTCCAGCTTTTCGCCGAAGTTGAATTTGGGCATGCGTGGCGGGGTAGAAGTAAAACCGAGATTGTGACGTATCGTGTCCCAAATATCGCGGAAATCTTTCAGATTAAGCATAATCCGCATCTCTTCCCGCTTGACAAAGAGACGATAAGCCGATGTAAACAGATGGTAAACGGAGCCTACAATGAGCAAAAAAGCCGCCCCGCGATGGATCAGGCGGACAAGTTCAATGCCGCCCATCAACTGAATCATGCTTTCCGAAATGGGCGCATCAACGTATTTCTGGGGCAGCCCGGTCACCCCCAACACCGTAAAGCTCACCAACAGAATGGCATGCTCAATTCGCGCCATCAGGCGAAAGCGGGGGTATTGGGTCTCTTGGCTCATGATTCACTCCGTGAGGCGGTGGTCAGGCGCAGGCGGATGCGACGGTAAATGTCTGTGGCTACCAGTAGGGTGAAGAAGCCCACCACACTGGGAATGAGGATCTTATAGAACAGATTGACCAGGTAAACCAGGGGGTTGTGTTCCAAAGAAGGCTCAAAATGGCTGGCCCAGGCATCGGGGAAGTTGGCGCTGGCGTCGGGGTGGCATTGCTGGCAGGTAGCCAGCAGGTTGGCTTTGATGCCGGCATCCGGATCATCTGGCGCCAAAATGTTATGCACCCCATGGCAGTCGTAACACACCGCTTTGTTCGTCTCCACGTTGGGATCCATTTGCTGGAACAACGTCACTGTCGTGCCATGAAAATCCGCCACGTAACTGTCGAAAACGTTCGTCGAAATCTCATACTTTGTCATCAACTCCACGTCCGCGTGGCACTCCGCGCACAGTTCTGGCGAACGAATACGGAACAGATTCGTAGTGGGGTCGCCAATATTATGCACGCCATGACACTCAATACACGTAGGCACGTCCTCGTTACTTTCTTCCAGCAGCGCTTCCCCATGCACGCTCTGCGCATACTCGTTAAAAATTTCGCTGTGGCACTTCTCGCACGTGTGCGAAATACGGGCGCGCGGCACGTTGGGCACAGGCGTATCATGCGCCCCATGACAATCCGTGCAGACGGCGGCGTTAACGTCCCCCTCTGCCAGCGCCGTGCCATGTACGCTGTCTACCGTTAGCTCATACTTATCCTCATGGCAGCGCGCGCACGCGGTGTACATCTGCAAGGCGAACTCGCGCCGCGAGGTAGCCGTCGTCGCCTCGTGCGGGAACAGGTAATCCCCGTGACAGTCGCGGCAGGACAGCGCCTGCCACTCATTGCCCTCCCCATGCACCGAATCATGCAAAGCCGCCGCGTCAATGGTCAGCGACACCGTCTCCCCATCGGGGAAGGTCTTACTCAACCCTGGCTGGCTGTGGCACGCCAGACAGTAGTCGCTGTTCTGCGTCGCATGCTCAAACAATCCCGCCTGTACCACGTTCGCCAGAAAATCCCGCTGCGCTGTGTCATGACAGGCCAGGCAGGCGCCCACCCCTGCGCCCTCTGTCCAGGCAGCCGCCGTTTGCACCTCGTGCGCCGTGTGGCAGTCGGTACAGATGACAGGTTCTGCCGCCTCTTGCCCCGCATGGCTCGTCAGGTGCGCGGGCGTATGGCAGCGGGTACAGGTGGCTGCCTGCGCCGCGGCATAACTGCGGCTGTCCGCCGCCGTCAGCGGCGCGTGAGGAATGCGGTAATTGTCCAGGGGTTGATGGCAGGCAGTACAAGCCAGAGGCTCCGCCGCGCTCAAGCCATGCGCCGAGTTATCCAGGGCGGCAATATCAATACGCGCCGGCAATTCTTCTCCCGAAGGGAAAACCAACGTCTGATCCGTATCCTCATGGCACAACCTGCAGGCCACATCTGATGCCGGCGCCGCTCCTTGCGCCGC
>CAYQYJ010000206.1:4726-6786 GCA_964421605.1 uncultured Ardenticatenaceae bacterium
GCGCCGCTCCTTGCGCCGCGACGCTGCTCGGACGCATAAACGCCAGGCACAGGAAAAACAAAAGCGCCAGCCCAGGACCGGTGCGCCTTTTTGCCAGGTAGTGAAAAGGGGGCGTGGATGTCATCGTTGTTATGGAATAGACAGCGCGCTGTCCTCTGGCGGCAGCGCGCTCTGACCGCTTACGCATTACGGCTGCCCTGCCGCTTCCACCGCTTCCGCCTCCGGCATCGGTGTGGGCAGCGGTGTATGATACTCCTTAGCCGCCGCCTGCAGTTCCTCATCCGTCCAGGCTGGCGCATTGCCGCCGTCTACGTGGCAACTGCGGCAGGCAAACTCAAGCCCAATCTGCGGCAGAATCTCCCCATTTTCATCAAACTGACCGATCTGGCCAGGGTCAATGGTCGTCATGTGCGTGCGCATGTCCCCGCTAAAACGCGCTGCGTCCGCTACCGCGCTCTGGATCAGGCGCGGCATGTGGCAGTCAACACAATCTACGCTCAGGCGCGTGTGTCGCTCCACCTTTTCCACCTGCGCCTGTTCGTAATGGCACCCTTCACACGTTGCCCGCGTCGTCGGCGTATTGGCTTCTGCCAATTGGTACACGCCATCGTGGGGATCATGGCAGGTCACGCACGCAATGATGGCGTGTTTGCCGGGGAACAAATCGGCATATTGATCATGATGCTGGATAAACCCATCCTGCACGACCGGCGGTTCGATGGTCAGTGAACGGGTGTGGCACGTAACGCAAGTGGGCGCGTTGCCTGCCGTATCCAGCCGCACCGTCAACGGATTGGCGGCGTGCAAACTACCTGCCCCATGGCACTCCTCGCAGCTCACGCCAGGTTCAGCCCACGTGCCGGCAATGCCGGCAAACCCATCCTGGCTGCCTGTCGCGCTGTAACCCGTCGTATGGCAGCCGCCGCAATCATAAACCTTCTCCCCCTCTCCCGCATGATACGCCGCCCATCCATCCCGAAACCCCAACGTGCGGCTATCCAGATTATACTGGGCAGCCTCCCCCGTAATCACGTAACCATTTTGGTCCAGGAACAACGCCTTCCGTTGGTATCCCCCCACCACATAGCTGATGTCATCCCAGGAATACCCATCAGGCGGCGACGCAACCCGGCTCAACGGATAATCGGGCGCTTCCCCATCCACCACCGGATTTAACGTCCAGGCATGACCACTGTAACGATAACGATCATAAATCTCTTCGTGACACTCAGCGCAGGCGGCAGCGCCAATGAACGTAGGCGGCTGGTAACTCAGACCATCCACGCCGGCTGCCCCTGGCGGCCCCGCGGGGCCCGCCTCGCCTGCCGGCCCCGGCAAACCCTGCGGCCCTGGCGGCCCGGCAGGCCCCTCGATCCCTGCTTCGCCGGCGCATGCTGCCAGGAACAAAACCAGAAAAAGGATGAGACTTCCCCGCCACGTACTCTGCGTCTTCATGCTGCCTCCTCTGTATGCTGCCTTGTTCGCTTACTTGATCGCGTAGGGCGACATATCCGATCGCGCCACGTCCCAGAGAAAATCAGAAAATTCGCCAGACACCACTGTTTTGCACCATCAGGAGAGTTTAACGCAACGGCAATAAAGCTAGCCTGATATATAGCGCCTAGTTTAGCGGTAGGTGCAATCCTTCAAAAGTGACATTTATCACACAAATGAGTGACAACTAACGATACATCAACCGAAAAAAAACCGCCAACGATGAGAAACAAATGGTATTATGGTACGGCATCAAGATTATAACATTGACCATGCCAAATCATCAACACAAAAACCCCTCCCGTAGCGCGGGCATCCTGCCCGCCACATAATGCCAGACTCGCTTGCCCAGCCAATAGCCCCCTTTCCCTTTAGGGGAAGGGAGTCGGGGGATAGAGGCCTCACACCCAATTTGTCGAATTTCAAACCAGCATTGCCTCCCAGTCAAAGCGTATGCTACAATGCCCTTATCTAGGTTGCCCAGACAGGGTTAAAAAGCCCCGTAAACCGTTGCAATCTATTTAGCTGCATTCTAAAAAGTATCGGCTACGGGCAATTTTGGGCGC
>CAYQYJ010000207.1:0-6775 GCA_964421605.1 uncultured Ardenticatenaceae bacterium
CACTTTGCGCGAAACCCTGGCTTACAACCTGACCCGCCAGGGGTATACCGTCATCACCGCGTCAGACGGACGCAACGCCATCAGCCTGGCAGAGCATCACCACCCAGAACTGATCCTGCTGGACGTGATGCTACCTGGACTGGATGGCATGGAAGTGTGCCGCCGCCTGCGGCAGCAAATGAGTACGCCCATTCTCATGCTGACGGCGCGCAGCGATGAAGTGGACAAAGTGGTTGGCTTAGAAATGGGCGCCGACGATTACATCACCAAGCCTTTTAGTATGCGCGAACTGCTGGCGCGCATCAAAGCCCAACTGCGGCGGGTGCGCCTGACGCGCGAAGAGGTCGCCGCCGAAGCCGAAGAGGAAAGCAAAACCCTGGGCAAAGACGCGGAACGGCTAATCTTTGACAATCTGGTGATTGACCAGGCGCGGCGCGAGGTGCTGCTCAATGGCCTTCCCCTGCGCTTCAAGCCCAAGGAGTATGAACTCCTCCTCTTCCTGGCGCGGCATCGGGGCATTGCCCTTTCCCGCGACCTGATTCTGGAGCGGGTTTGGGGCTGGTCCTACGACGGCAGCAGCCGCACAGTGGATGTCCATGTGCGCTGGCTGCGCGAAAAGATCGAACCGGACCCGGCTAACGCTGAACGGATCGTCACCGTACGCGGCATTGGCTACCGGTTTGAAGGATAGGACTGCCCGATGTTGACCGGGTTTCGTTGGCGGGTAGCCCTGCCTTATGCAGCGCTGATCTGGCTGCTGCTGCTGTCCCTGGCTTTTTGGGTCTCAAGAACCGTTTGCGAGGTGGAGACAGAATGCCGGCAACCCTGGCTCTGGGGCGTAGGTCTGGCGGGGATTCCTCTTTCTCTCTACCTGGGCCAACAATTGGCGGCCCGCCTTCTCCATCCTATTCACCAACTCACCCTGGTAGCCCGCCGCATCGCCGGCGGCGATCTGACCGCCCGCCTGCTCTCTACCCGCCGCGACGAATGGGGCCAACTTGTCCACGCCTTCAACGCCGCCATTGATAACCTGTACCGCCTGAACACAGCCCTGGCGGAAGAACAACAATATTTGACCACCGTCCTGGAGAAAATGGGGGGAGGCGTGATCATTGCCGACCGCGAAGGGCGCGTGCGCCGCATGAATCCGGCGGCGCTCTCCCTGCTGGACGCAGCCCGACCTGGCGTGGTGGGCGCATCCCTGGCGGAAGTCATGCGCCATCACCGGTTGATTGAAGCCTGGCAGGAGTGCCGCCGCACGGGTCAGGAACAAAATCTGGCCCTGGAACTGTACGGCGAGAAACAGACGGCATTCTGGCAGGTCAGCGTTGTCCCTCTGGCTGAAGCCAACACGCCCGGCTACATGGTCTTGATCCAGGACTTGACCGAAATTCACCGCCTGCAGAGCGTACGGCGGGACTTTGTCAGTAACATTTCCCACGAACTGCGCACGCCGCTGGCTTCCTTAAAGGTGCTGGTGGAGACGGTGCTGGACAGCGCCCTGGACGATCCCCCTGCCGCTCGCAGCTTTTTGCAGCGCGCCGAAACGGAAGTGGATGCTATGACGCAGATGGTCGAGGAACTGCTGGAACTCTCCCGCATTGAGTCCGGCAAGGTTCCCCTGCGGCTGCAAGCCACGCCTATAGAAGCCATTGTCCTGCCTGTGGTAGACCGCCTGGCATCGCAGGCAGAGCGGGCTGGCGTCGCCGTGCTGCTGGACTTGCCGGCAGACTTGCCGCCCGTGTTGGTGGATGCGCAACGTATTCAGCGGGTGCTGACCAACCTGCTGCACAACGCTATCAAGTTCACGCCCGCCGCCGGGCAAATCCACGTCGGCGCTTACCTCTCCGACAGCGAGCGACCGCATGGTCAGAAATCTACCGTAGACGCCGCGCCGATGGTAGTGATTGCCGTGCACGACACCGGCGTTGGCATTCCCGCCACAGACCTGCCGCGTATTTTTGAACGCTTCTACAAAGCCGACCGCGCCCGCGCCCGCGGCGGCACGGGGCTGGGCCTGGCTATCGCCCGCCATCTGGTGCAGGCGCACGGCGGCGAAATTTGGGTCAAAAGCAGGGAAGGCAAAGGCAGCACTTTTTCCTTTTCTTTGCCGGCAGTGGCATAAACGGCGCTTTTAATCATTCCTTTACAAAGCCTTATCGCCCCGTTAAAGGGCGTTTCAAACGACGTTAACTGACGTAGGATAGACTGCATACGGTTTAATCTACAGGATTTGTGCAAACGCTGCCTGGCAATGCCTGGTAGCCAGGATTCAATCCTTTATGGAGGAGAAAACACGTATGCAAACTTTACAACGCCAACTTTTTTTGATTGTCGCCCTCGTCGCCCTGGCTCTTACCCTGGCTGCCTGTGGCGGCAGCGAGAGCGAACCGCAGGCGGCGGCTACGGCAGTCCCACCGACTACCGCCCCGGTAGAAATGCCGGCAGACACAGACTCAGGACTGCCGGCAGTGGATCCCCTGGACGTAACGGGCGATATTGTCACCGCGGGTAGCTCCACCGTCTTCCCCCTGTCCGAGCGCATGGCTGAGCGGTTTCAGGACGAAGGGTATGCCGGCAACATCACCATTGACCTCATTGGCAGCGGCGCAGGCATTGAACGCTTCTGCGTCGCCGGGGAGACAGATATTGCCAACGCCAGCCGCGCCATCAAAGATAGCGAAATAGATTCCTGCCGCGCCATCGGGCGTGAACCTATCGAATTTCGCGTGGGGACAGACGCCCTGGCAGTGGTGGTCAGCAAAGAAAATACCTTCATTCAAGAAGCCACCCTGGCAGAATTAGGCCTGATCTTCTCCACGGCAGAAACCTGGGCAGACGTCAACCCCGATTGGCCCGCTGAACCCATTCAGCGATTCATCCCGGGCACCGACAGCGGTACGTTTGACTTCTTTGTCGAAGCCGTATTCGCCGAGGACGAAGCCCCCATTCTGGCTGCCAGCAGCTTGCAGTTGAGCGAAGACGACAACGTGCTGGTGCAAGGAGTCGAAGGCAGCCCCTATGCCATTGGTTTCTTTGGCTATGCTTACTACCAGGAAAACCAGGATTTGCTCACCATTCTGTCCATTGAAGGCGTAGAGCCAACTTTTGGCAACGTGGAAAGCAGCGCCTATCCTTTGGCCCGCCCGCTGTTTATTTACAGCACCGCCAAAATTATGCAAGAAAAGCCGCAGGTAGCCGCCTTCATCAACTTCTATTTGACTTACGTCAACGAGGAAATCGAAGAAGTAGGCTACTTCCCGGCCAGCGCCGAGGCGCTGCAACAGGCTAAGCAAAACTGGCTAGACGCGAACAACCCGTAATTCGCCGGACACGGATAACGGATAGAAGTTCAACTTCTTGCCGAAGTTGAACTTCTGCCGTTTTTCCACCCTGAGTCGCGGCGCGCCATTCTGAGCGCTGATCATGCTACACGCCCCCCTATTTTCGCAGGATTCGCATGGCAGACATCACCACTTCCATTTCTGAAACGGTGACAAAACGAACAGACTTAACCAGACGATCCCGCCCCGGGGAAAAGATCATTCAAGGGATTCTTTTTCTCTGTGGCGTGATTTCTATTCTGACGACGGTGGGCATCGTCTATGAATTGGGTAAGGAAGCGCTGTTGTTTTTCCGCACGCCAGAAGTCTCGCTGCTAGAGTTCTTCACGGGAACAGAGTGGCAGCCGGCAATTGGTCAGTTTGGTATCTGGCCCCTGGTGTTGGGCACGCTCATTACCAGCGTGCTGGCAATGGTCGTAGCCCTGCCGTTGGGCTTGGGCAGCGCCATTTACCTGAGCGAGTACGCCTCAGCGCGGGCGCGCAACGTGCTAAAACCCCTCCTGGAAATCCTGGCCGGCATTCCCACCGTCGTCTACGGGTTTTTTGCGCTGACCTTTATGACGCCCCTATTGCGGCGTATCTTTGGGGATGGCGCCGTGCAAATTTTTAATTCGGCTTCTGCCGGCATTGTCGTCGGTATCCTGATCATTCCCCTGGTAGCCTCCCTCAGCGAGGACGCCCTGCACGCCGTGCCCCGCTCGCTGCGCGAAGCCGCTTACGGCTTGGGCGCCACCCGCCTGGAAACCTCCCTCAAAGTCGTTCTGCCCGCTGCCTTGTCTGGCATCACAGCCGCTTTTGTCGTGGCAATCTCGCGCGCCATTGGCGAGACGATGGTGGTAGCCATTGCCGCCGGCGCCGGGCCCAAAAACTTTACGTTGGGCCAGGACGGTCTGTTTGATTACATCTTGAACCCGTTTCTCTCCGCCGAAACGATGACGGGCCACATTGTGCGCATCAGCGGCGGCGACTTGAGCTATGACTCCATTGATTACAACAGCATCTTCGCCATTGGCTTGCTATTGTTTGTGTTGACCCTGATCCTGAACGTCATCAGCCGCCGCATTGTGGCCCGCTTTCGGGAGGTATACGAATGAGCCGCTATCCCGAAGGCCCCTCGCTGGCATCCCACATCAAACGCCGCCACCTGACAGCCAGGTTTTGGCAGTTCTTATTTCTGAGCGCCACAATTGTGGGCGTCATCACCCTGACCACACTCTTAATCAACATTATCAACGACTCGTTTGGCCTGGTCGCCGTACAAAACGCGGTGACGCCAGACAGCCTGGTGCTGGCTTATCAGGAAGGCGTGATGCTCAACGCACCCAACACGGTTGCCAGTGAGGATGATAATGAGTTGGTTGCCGGCATTCAAAACAACCCCGACGCCATTGGCTTTTTCGGCAGCGCCTACTACCAGCAAAACCGCGACAGCCTGCGGGCGCTAACCATTGACGGCATCGCCCCCACCGCCGCCGCCGCCGAGGGTGGCAATTACCCTCTGGCGCGCCCCCTCTATCTCTATACCACAGCAGAAACGCTGCAAGCAAAACCCCAGGTAGCCGCCTTCATCCAATATTACCTGGCGCACGTCAATGAAGAAATAGAAAACATAGGTTACTTCCCCGCCAGCGCGGCGGCGCTGCAAATCGCCCAGCAAACACTTGTGGACAACAGCGCGCCGCCCACAGCGCCGGATCAGGCGGTAGGAGATGTAGTGATTGCCGGCAGTTCCACCCTGTTCCCCCTCACCCAACGTCTGCTAGACCGTTTTACCGCCGCCGGCTACCAGGGCCAGGCGACCCTGTCAAACGTCGGCAGCAGCGCGGGCATGCGCCAGCTATGCGTTGCGGGCGACATTGACATAGCGAACGCCAGCCGCCCCATCACCCAGGCGGAGTTTGAAACCTGCCGCAGCCAGGGGCGCGCGCCGCTAGAAATTCGCGTGGGCACAGACGCCCTGGTCGTCGTCGTCAGCCAGCAAAACAGCTTCCTGACCGATGTGGACGCCGCACAACTGCGCCATATCTTCAGCGGCGCAGTCGCCTGGTCAGACGTCGTCCCCAACTGGCCCGACGCCCCCATTGCCCGCTATATTCCCGGCGCAGACAGCGGCACGCTAGACTTCTTCGCCGAAAGCGTGTTTACCGCGCGTCTGGCAGACCTGCCCAAAGAGGAGTTGGTTAACATCCTGGCTGCCAACATCTCCAACGGATTGGGGCGACGGCTAGAACGGGACCAGCGTTTTTATGAAGACCGGCTGGTCTTTGAGCAAGAAGCCGTCTTTGCCGAAGTATGCGCCCGCGCCGAACCCGCCCCCGCCTGCGATCTACCCGCCCGTTCTCAGGCAAACGTGTACAACCTGGTTTTGGAGCGCGTGGTCCAGCCGCAAGTACAACACACCTGGAATCTGGCTGACTCCGTTTTTCGCCGCGGCCAAGTTTTAGCCGCCGCGCAGCAAAACTACCCCAACGCCACAGTCGAGTTTCGTTCCTGGCTGACGCCCCAATTCCTGGTCAATCCCCAATCCAGCGAAGCCGAATTTGCCGGCGTCCGCACCGCCTTTCTGGGATCGTTGTGGACCATTGGCATCACCATTCTCTTCTCATTTCCCGTAGGCGTGGGCGCAGCCATCTACCTGGAAGAATACGCCAGCGACAACTTCCTCAACCGCCTGATCAAAACCAATATCAACAACCTGGCGGGCGTGCCTTCTATCATTTATGGCATGTTAGGCCTGGCTATTTTTGTGCGCGTGTTGGAGCCAATTAGCAGCGGCGCCGCCTTGGGTCTGGTAGACGAAAGCGCCACCGCCAACGGGCGCACCATTCTTTCCGCAGGTCTGACCCTCGGTTTGCTCATTTTGCCCATCATCATTATCAGCGCCCAGGAAGCCATCCGCGCCGTGCCCGCCTCCCTGCGCCAGGCCAGCCTGGGGTTAGGCGCAACCAGGTGGCAAACCATCTGGTATCACGTGCTGCCCAACGCCTTCTCTGGCATTCTCACCGGCACCATCCTGGCTATGTCCCGCGCCATCGGCGAGACCGCCCCCCTGGTCGTCGTCGGCGCGTCTACCTTTATCACGGTAGACCCCAGCAGCCCGTTTTCCAAATTCACCACCCTGCCCATTCAAATCTACCAATGGACGTCGCGGCCCCAAGATGAATTCCGCAGCATTGCCGCCGCCGCCATTCTCGTCCTGTTGGTTATGTTAATTGCGCTGAACGCCAGCGCCATCATCTTGCGCAACCGGTATGCGCGGAGGGCCGCATGACGCCCCGAACCTACGCCTCCCCAAACGGCAAATACGCCATAGAAGCTCACAATATGCACATTTATTACGGCAACTTTCAAGCCGTAAAAGCCATCAACCTCAAATTCCACAGCCGGGCGATCACCGCCTTGATTGGCCCCTCTGGCTGCGGCAAAAGCAC
>CAYQYJ010000208.1:0-3949 GCA_964421605.1 uncultured Ardenticatenaceae bacterium
GCGCAGTTGTTCAGGTTCGCCTGCCAGGTTCAGATCCACCCGCGCCACTTCTGCCCCGTTCGGGTCGCGCAAAATGAGCACCAGGTCCCCGCGATCGTCGCCAGACGTTAGCGTTAATTCAATGGTGGTGTTGGCAGTGCCGGCAAAATGCCACACCGCCCCCTTCCCTGGCAGCAGCGTCCCCGTAACCGTTTGCCCGTAATCAATCCCCCCCGCATCCTCCAGATTATCATACCCTTTAGCCGTAATCGAAATTTCATACTCCCCCGGTTCGCCGAAAAATTCCTGCACCATCACCGCATAAAGCCCATCTACAGGCAGCGTCATCTCAATCATCTCCCCCTCCCCCGATAGATTCTCATCCCTTTGCGCCAGGCGATGCACCAACGGGTCCAGCAGCCAGATATCCATATCCAGGTTATCCCCCAGCGGCGTCACCAACACCGTCACCTCATCCCCGGTGTGCCCCTCAAAAAACCAGGCGTGTACTTCATTTTCTTGCAAGGCATCCCGCTTCACGTTGCCGTACACCAGGTCGCCCGCGTCGTAGAAGTTCGACGTACTCTCGCCGCCTTCATCCAGCGCCAGGGTATACCCCCCGCCTTTGTCAGAAAAACTGCGAATCTGCACCTTATAAGCGCCTGTCACAGGCAATTCAAACCCCACCAGCACCTCAGGATCGCCCACAAACGTCTCATCTTTCGTTGTCAGCAGTTGTCCATCTGGTCCCACCAACTCAAAAATGAGATCGAGCTGCTCATTCAGCGGCGTCAGCACGATTGTCACCAGTTGGCCCGCATCGCCGCGGAACGTCCACACCGGCCGCGCCCCCTCCATCAGTTCGCCCGTAATCACCTGGCTTAGATTTATCTCGCCGCCATCTTCAAACTGCGGCGTCTGGCTCAAAGCCAGCGACAGGGTGTAGCGGCCCGTTTCGCCAAAGAACTCCGTCACCTCCACCTGATAGGCGCCCGTCTCCGGCAAAGGTACGTCAAACATCACTTCCACTTCGCCTGGTAGACCAAAATCAGCCTGATCCAGCACCTGACCAGAGGGGGCAATAAGCAGCAGTGTCAGATCAGTGTCCAGATTATTAGGGTTAGCCGTCAGGGTAGCATAGCTGCCGCTTTCTCCCTGAAACACCCAGATGTCTGTCTGATCATTGCTGAGCAATCCGGCGACGCTTTCGCCTGGGTTAATGCTTCCTTGAGAAATACGGCTGCTGCGCTCAGCGGCAGCGCCTATTTGCCAGATGGCTGTATTGAGCATTTGCGTAAATACGGGTTCAAAAACGGACCAATTTTCCGTTTCTGCGCCAAGCAGCAACAGCAAAGGAGCAGTAGGGGCCGCGTCAGGGGGATAAACGAGAATAAGCCGTAAATGGGCGTTGAGTTCTTTGCGCGCGAACAGCGCCAGGGGGTCGCGGGGCAGATCGGCATAAGCGGCAGGGATGCCGCCTATGCTTATACTGTGCAGGGTCAAGACAATTTCGCCGCGCAGTGAAAGCAGACGCAGCATTTGGGATAGGGCGTCAAGGGGATTGGTCGTTCCTTGCTCCGAGGCCAGGGGCAGCTTGGCGGGCAGCGCCAGCAAGAAAGCGCCATTGCCGATTACTTCCTGCTGCAACAGCAGGCTGCCTGTCTCTTTGCTGTCCACCAACAGCACGCTATCTGGACCGAGCCGGGTGGGCCAGGGCGGCTGCTCATGAATATCATCCAGTATCACCCAGGCGGGTGGTTTGGTCAGACGCAGGCTGGCGGCTGCCAGATTCACCTGCACTTGATTGGCGACATCGGTAACAATCGTTTCGGCGGGCGTGATGCTGGGTGGAGGTGTGTGGGTGGTTAATGGCGAAAATGCCGGCGCAGTCAGGCTGCCTGGAGCAACGGTCCGGGTAGACGCAGGGGAAGTGAGCAGCGGCGTGGGAGATTCAATTGTGGGGGGCGGCATAGCCCGGCAAGCAGAAACCACAAGCACGACAACACCTGCCAGAAAACCCGCGCGGACACGTTTACGCATAGAGTTGTGGGATTAGCCCATTCCATCGCGTCCCTTGACAAAATCGCGCTGTCAGCCAACACGTTTTGTGCATCGGGCGTTCTGAAAAATGGGCAGGCGGCAACGCTGTGCGCCGAAAACCCACTGCGTAAAGCGAAATGCCACAGTCAGCTCTATGCCCTGCCCGATTCGGTCCAACTATAGGGACGAGTCTGGGCCAGCATGGTTAACGGCTGGTGAGCGTCAGCTTCCCCACATCACAACCAGGTAGTGGCTTATGGGCCTGCTCCTTGCGAGCACGCCGCGCCAACTGGTCAGGAACCTGACGACAAACAAGCCTCCAGTGACCACCACAAACAACGCTTTGTTGTCGTTGGGCCACCTTTCTCCTCCTGGCAAATCCCCACCCCTGGTGGGGTCTATTTGCCAACCAGGAGTTACTGCTGCGGCAAATTCCAGTCGCTCCCCAAAATCACCAAAATATCGTAATCACCCTCCGCTTCGGTGCCATTGCTGACATTGAGCGGCGGCAACGACATAAGCTGCGTCAAATATTGCGTCGTGTGGGGGTGAGAACCGAAATCAATGATCTGGGTCGTGCGGTAATCGGCCGAATCAGCGTTACCTATCTCGGTAACGTTAATGTTAAACGATTGTAGATAAAGCTGCGTGCTGCCCGCCAGGCCAAATTGGGGTGTGCCGTTGAGCAGCGCCACACGCGCGGCTTCTTGCGCCATCAAATCTGGCAGGTTTTCAATGAGCGGCGTGGGAATGGCTGGCGGCGCAAACAAGCGGTCGCGCAGGCGGCGAATGTTGTCTCTGACAGGAACTAAAACCTGCTGCCCATCGGGCGTGGTTTCGGGGTAGACGTAGTTGAAATCAATCACGACGGTCTGAATACTGTCGCGCGGAATCTGTTGCATGAGCAAGGCGAGTTGAATCGCCTCGTCTGGGGTCATGTTTGTGCGCACGTTCTGCTGGAAAGTCTGCCACAATTTGGGCGCTTGCGCAATGAATTGGGGCAGCATGTTGACCTGGAAGATTTTTTCGCGCACAGCCATCACCACTTCTTGCTGGCGCGCCGCCCGATCTACGTCTCCCTGCGCCGTGGCGCGGGTGCGCGCATATTTCAGGGCCGCCTGCCCATCCAGGTGGTGCTGGCCTTCCGACAGGAAAAACGGATCGTATCCGTAGCAACTGTCTGGATAAGTTTCGTCTTCTATCGTTTCGGAGACGAAGATGTCAATGCCCTCTATTAAGTCCACAATTTCCACAAAGGCGTCGAAATTGACGGTCACATAAAAATCAACGTTAATGCCCAACGTGGCCTCGACGGTTTCGACCGCCAGGGCGGGGCCGCCGCCAGGGTACTCGTAAATTTCGCCCAGGTAATGCGCCTGGTTAATCCGGTCTACCTGGAATCCGGGAATTTCTACCCACAGGTCGCGGGGCAGCGACAGGGTGGCGGCTGACAGACCAATCGGGTCTACGGTCAACAGCATCATGGTGTCGGTGCGCGTGGGACCGGTGTCGTCGCAGCGCTGGTCAATGCCCAAGAGCAAAATGGTCACTCGTTCGTGGCCCGACCAGGCGCGGGGAGAGTCGGTGTTTACATTGGGGAGGGTTGGGTCGGATTCGGTGACGCCTGGGGGGGGGAGCACGCCGGACTCGGCGGTCTGGCTGCCGGCATCTCCTGGCGTAAACTCTGGGCCTGTCACTTCCCACGCAGCCGCCATGTCCTGTACCGTGCGGTACAGCCAGACAGCGCTACCGAATACAATCACGCCGCCCAATAAGATTAACAGGATCACTCCCCAAAGGGGCAGGCGAACACGGGATGGGGGGCGTCTGGAGCTATTGGTTGCCATACTCAAACTATTTATTCTGCCTGACCAGAACGCGCGGCTTTCCTGATATGCTTACGACAGCCAGAGCGCAGCCTTTTTATACG
>CAYQYJ010000208.1:4049-6746 GCA_964421605.1 uncultured Ardenticatenaceae bacterium
CATTCGATATTTCCCGATAGTATAACATGGGGAAAGGGCTTGACAAGCCAGACGAAGTTTTTATAATGACAGTTACATTGTAATAGCGAAAGCGTCAGACGCGGCGAGCATTTCACAGCGGCGTCTGGGCAGCGGGGAAGAAGGGCATACTCCCTCGTTGCCATGATCGGGACGAGTAGTTGTCGAGTCTGTTCCAGAGAGTGGCGGTCAGCGGCTGAGAGCCGTCACAGCAAAGACGACAGCGAAAACCACCCGTGAGCGATTTTCGGAACGCCGTGGGGTCAGTATGAAAATCCGGGTTGCTCCGTTATCGGCACACCAATAAGGGTCGTCAGCCTGGGCTGGCAACTGAAAGTTGGGTGGAACCGCGAGGCTAATGACGCCATCGCCCCAACACGGGCGGTGGCGTTTTTGTTTGTGGCCCAAGCCGCCGCCTGCTGTCGGTCACATCAAACCCTTTAGTCTGTGCGGAGGTTTTATCATGTCGGAGATGAATGGAGTTCCTTACGAACAATCGGAGTTGTATAAAATACGCCATTCGGCGGCGCATGTGATGGCGGAAGCGGTGTTGTCTTTCTTTCCGGAAGCCAAACTGGCTATCGGACCGCCTATTGAGGATGGTTTCTATTACGATTTTGACCTGGGTAAAGATGTAAATGGCAAACCCATCGCCTTTTCGCCGGAAGACCTGGAACGAATCGAACAACGGATGAAGGAACTGCTGAAGAGTAATGCCCACTTTGCGCGTTCTTCTAAATCCGTGGCGGAGGCGGCGGTGTTTTTTGCCGACCAGCCGTATAAATTGGAGTTGATCCGAGAGTTGGCTGCCGGCAAGGTGGACGAAAACGGCAACCCGATTGCCCAACCGGTGCAGGAGGTGGGCATTTATCAACACCGCGATTTCGTTGATCTGTGCCGCGGGCCGCACGTGCCGGCAACAAAAGAGATCAAAGCCAACGCTGTCAAAATCTTGCGCACGGGCGGGGCGTACTGGCGCGGCGACGAAAATCGGCCGCAACTGCAGCGTATTTATGGCACGGCCTGGCACAATAAAGTTGAACTGGATGAGTACTTACAGCGGGTGGAAGAAGCCAAATTGCGTGATCACCGCCGCCTGGGTAAGCAGTTGGGACTGTTCCACATCTCGCCGCTGGTGGGTTCGGGGCTGCCGCTGTGGCTGCCCAAAGGGGCTATCTTGCGCGAGGCGCTGGAAAGTTTCTTGCGCCGCGCGCAGCTAGAGCGGGGCTATCTGCCAGTGATGACGCCGCATATTGGCAAGATTGACTTGTACATCAAGAGCGGGCATTATCCTTATTATAAGGACAGCCAGTACACGCCGATTGACGTAGATGGCGAGGAGTTCATCCTAAAGCCGATGAACTGCCCGCACCACATTGAAATTTATAACAGCGAACCGCGCAGCTACCGCGACTTGCCGCTGCGCCTGGCGGAATTTGGGACAGTTTATCGCTATGAAAAGAGCGGCGAGTTGACGGGGTTAACGCGGGTGCGCGGCTTCACGGTGGATGACTCGCACCTGTTTGTGACGCCGGAGCAGTTGGAGGATGAGTTTGTGGAGGTGGTGCATCTGATTCAGTATGTGTTCCAGACGATGGGTTTCGCCGATTTTCGGGCGCGGCTGGGCACAAACGATCCGGAAAGCGGCAAATATGCCGGCACGCCCGACATGTGGGAACGCGGCATCAACGCCATCAAACAAGCCGCCGACAAAGCGGGCATCAATTACAGCGTTGAAGCTGGCGAAGCCGCCTTCTACGGGCCCAAGTTGGACTTTATCTTCCGCGACGTGTTGAAGCGGGAATGGCAGTTGGGCACGGTGCAAGTGGACTTCTTGCTGCCAGAGCGGTTCGACCTGGAATATACAGGCGCGGATGGGCAGAAGCACCGTCCGGTGATGATTCATCGCGCCCCGTTTGGCAGCATGGAGCGATTTGTGGGTATCTTGATCGAACATTTCAACGGGGCTTTTCCGTTATGGTTGGCGCCCGTTCAGGCGGTCATGATTCCCATCACGGATGACCACATTCCCTATGCGCGTCAGGTGGCAGCGGAATTGCGCGCGTTGGGGATGCGGGTGGAGGTGGATAGCAGCGGCTCGCGCATGAACGCCAAAATTCGGGAGGCGCAGTTGCAGAAAATCCCTTATATGCTGGTGGTGGGCGATCAGGAAGTGGCGCAGAAGGCGGTGGCGGTGCGTACGCGCCATAACCAGAATTTAGGGCCAATGCCATTGGCGGCCTTCAAAGAGCGCGTGCAGCAGCTTCTGGCGGATAGGTCGGCTGAATTGTAGTGTTTCGTCAAACGTAAAATGGGGAGTTCGCATCTTTCGGCAAACTCTGGACAGGTTCTGAGGGTGCGAACTCCGCGGAAGTTGTTGTTGAACTAATAGTTTTGTCGCAGCCGGCAGGGGCGGCAAACGTGTTTAATGGGCAGGTTGGGGCGCGTATGCGCTTTGACCTGCCCTTTTTGGGGTTGTGCAGGGGAGGGAATAATTAATGGTGAATTGGTGAATAGTTAATGAGGGGAGGATGGGCAATGGAGGGGGAGCAGGGGGTGCGGTGGGGCGCGTGGTAGCACTGCACTTAATCGTGGTGGGTGTCAGCCCCGCCTACGGCGGGGCTGACACGATTTGTATGGGCAATTTTGGGCGCAGACACGCCTAAAATTGCCCATAGC
>CAYQYJ010000209.1:0-6714 GCA_964421605.1 uncultured Ardenticatenaceae bacterium
TCACCACCGACAACACCACAATCGTGTAATAAGTGATGGCAAACTTCTGCCGCAGGCGGAAAACCTCTGCCTGTCCATCTTGCAAGTTGTCAAACAAATAGTCAATCAACGCATTGTTGGCTGATTCGATCTTGGTCGTGTCAATGTTCATTTTGATCCCCTTTCAGTAGGGGCAGGTTTCAAACCTGCCCCTACAATACCAGGATTATGTTAACGCGCGCCCACCACTTCAGCGATGCCGCGGCTTTGCCCGTTAGCCACCCACGTTTCCTCGGCAAACTGCGGGTTGCTGGCGGAAGCCACGAAGTAGGTCACGCCTTGCACGGCCGGGCGCTGCCGCAACCGCTGCCAGAAAGTGACGTATTCCGCCCCTTTAGCCGCCAGGCTGACCGTATTTTTGTTGTTAGACGCTTCCGTTACCCAGACAGGCTTTTGCCCCATGTTCTGGCCTGCCAGGTAGCTCAGGTAGCCATCTAACACTTGCAGAGCAGTGTCCATCGGATAATCTACGGCCCAGTAAATGTGGGCGGCGAAACCATCGGCAGCTTGCACGGCGGCGCGGCTCTCTTCCAGGAAGGTGGTAGCATTGCGGCGCACGTTGGTGACGCTGCCGCCCGGCGACAGCCCCGGATAGAGGAAGCGCACCCCTGGCAGCGCGGCGCGATACCGGTTGAGCACATCCAGGAACCAGCCAGCGAACGCCTGCCCATCTGCCCAGGCGCTGCCCAGCCCTTCCACAAACAGGTTGGGTTCATTGTGCAGTTCGACGACCACGTTCTTGCCGGCAAGCACGTCCAACGAACGGCGCGTATCCGACAGCGTATCATTCACAAACTGCTGCGGCGAGATGGCCCGCCCGCCGAAATCCAGGAAAGCGCGCACAATCCAATGCGCATTGGGCCGCGCCGCCTTCAAGTCGTGAATGCTTTGCGGGTCCAGGTTGGACAGAATCTTCACCAGGTCCACGCGGGCGGCGCTGAACACATTCGCCTCGCCCGCCGCGATACGCGGGTCCGCCGTGGCGTGCAGCCCAAACATCGCCTGCCCATTCGTGGGTATCACAATCACCCCTGCGCCCTGCCCCTCGCGGATGAAGGGCAGCGGGTCCACCACGTCGGCCACGGCATAACCCGGCAAACCATGCCCAATGTGCTGCAAGGTCAGGTGTAGATGAATGCCCGTAGAGTTGCCCGTGGTGCCCGCCACGCCAATGGGCTGGCCGATGACCACCGACTGCCCCACCGTCACGTCAATTTCTGACAGGTGTCCGTACCAGGTGTAATAGGTCTGACCGTTGGGCCAGTCGTGGCGAATGACGACGAAATGACCGTAACCCGTGTTGCGCCGCTCCACGCGGGTGACGATGCCGCTCTGCCCCGCCAGCACGTTGACAGGCTGCCCGCCGACGGTAGCCGCCAGGTCTACGCCTTCGTGCCGATCGTCGAGGATGCCATCTTCGTCATAATCGCGCGGGTCGTTGAAGCGGGAGGTGACGAACAAGGCGCGATCCACCGGCAGAGCCAGCCAGAACTCTTCCACGGCTTCAGCCACTTCTTTGAAGGCCAGGCTGACGCCCGGATAATGCTGCTGGTAGAACTGCTGCAGCTCGCCCTGCGCCGCGGCGGGGCAGCCGAACACTTCCACCACGCGGCGGGTCAGGTCGCCAATGCCGGCATCATCCCGGCTCCAACCCGTGGTGCGCCGCTGCATCAGACCCGCCTCAAAAACCTGCTGCGCCTGCGCGTCGCTCAGGCTTTCGTGCAAAAGCTGGTAAGTGCGCGTGTACTGCAAACGCGGCTTGCCGCGACATTCCACCGGCTGCGGCGTGGTGGAGAAGGTAACCGCCATGCCGGCATCGCCCGGCACAGGGCGAAAAGTAACGGTGACGCCCGCATAATGCGTTTCGTACCAATCCACCAACTCTGGCCAATCCGCCTGCGGCGCGCCAAAGATTTCCACGCGGCGGTCGTCCAGGTCGCCAATGCCGGCATCATCAAAACTCCAACCCACCGTCCGCTTTTGCCCCAGGCTGGCCTGGAAAACGGCGCGGGCTTGCACAGGCGTCAAGCTATCGTGCAACACCTGATACACCCGCTGATACTGCAGACGCGGCTGCCCCTGGCAGTCGGCGGGCGCAGCCCCATCCCACTTATCGCTCAGGGCGTAACCCGTCAGCGGTTCGATCAACTTTTGCGCTTTGTTGGCGATGTCGCCATAGCCGCCGCCCAGATACCAGATAGCCGCGCCCAGCACCTGCGGATGCGGCTGGTAAATCTTGGCTGCCTCTTTCAGGTGGCTCATTGCCAGTTCGGATGACGGGACGTAGTTGTAAACCCAACCCCATTCGGTGATCAGGATGCGCGGGCGGGCGATGTTCGCTTGATCGCACACATCAAACAACTGCTGGAAGCGACCCACCAGAAAACCGTTGCCTGCCAGGATATTGCCGGCATCCAGACTATACTCATGCAACGCCACCGCCACCTGATCGGGATGCTGCGCGCACAACTGCAAATAACTCTGCCAGCCGGGCGTCTGCCAATCAGCCGGTTCCGGTTCACCCGTAGACCAGCCGGGCCCAGCCACCTTAAAACCACCCGCCAGCGCCAGTTGCGCCGTCGCCGTCATGAACTGGCCCAGCCAGTCCGAACGATTCTTATCTGGCTCGTTGATCACTTCCAGCCAGACGTGTTCGCGGTCATTGTTCGCTAAAAATTCTGGCGGCAAGGCATTGACAATACGCTGCCAATGTTCCTCAGCCGCCTGCGCCGGAGAGAGATTGTAGTCAGGCAGCTCAAACGCGCCGCCGCTGCGCCGGAAAACGATCACATGCGGCACGCCGCTTTGCTGCCGCAGCGCCGCCAGTTCGCGGCAAACGCCATAATCATCCACCGACTTCACCACGGCGGGCCGTCCGGCGGCGTCCAACTGTTGAAAATAATTGCCGATGCCCTGGCGGTTGCCGCCAGGCCCAACGTGAAAGCCAAACATACAGTAACCCATGATTTTTTACTCCTCGTCAACAGAAAACAGATAAAAGAAAACAGACGACAGGTAACAGAGGCGGGGCGTCATTTTGTCTCGTTGCTGGCTATGCCGCCTCCTTCCTCTTTCTGCAAATAAGAGATCAACTGATCGATGTTCTGGAAGCCGTGCCGCACGTTGGTGCTGGGGTCTTCCAGACTAAAGCGACAAATCGCCGCCTGCGCGCCGCGGCGCTCTTTCCAGATGCGCAGCACAAATGAACGATAATTTGGAGGGGTGTTGTACATAGAAACCTCTGGACTTTGCGTCCGACCTCTCTATAATGGAATGAAAGGCTTGCGTGTAGTTGGTCAGTTTGTCGGGCAATCGAGGAGACGGAAGGTCGCGTTCTGTTCATGCTCTGGCGTATCCGTCGCCCCACGCCATTTCCTATTTGCCTACATCCTACACCCCTACCGTTGACCTATCGCTGATCTATCGTTAATCTGCACATTAACGCGCCAGCAGTTATTTATTCATGCAAAGGACGCCGGATTCCCCCTATCAGCCCCACAAAGCGGGTAAAAAGGCATCGGTGCCAGGCAATTTTGGGCGCGTCTGCGCCCAAAATTGCCCCTAAAAATGGGTGTCAGCCCCGCCGCAGGCGGGGCTGACACCCACCACGATTAAGAGCCGTGCTACCCCTGGTTTCCCTTTGCGCTTCGCGTCTTTGCGGTGAAATCCCCCAGCGCTCTGGTAATTACGCCAGCAGAACATACAAGGAAGCGAGTTATGGCGAAGTTGGAGCTCTCATTATTAGGAACGCCCCGGATCACGCTGGACGGCCAACCTGTGCCTGACCTGTCCTCCTATAAGGCACAGGCGTTGTTGTTTTATCTGGCAGTAACGGCCCAACCCTGCTCGCGCGGGCGGCTGGCTGGTTTATTGTGGGGGGAGATAGATGAGGAGCGGGCACGGACCAGTTTGCGAGGAGCGTTGAGCAAACTACGCCACCTGCTGCAGGGCCATTTACAGGTGCGGCGACACAATCTCGCTTTTGATCGAGACAGCAGCTACACCCTGGACGTGGCCCGCTTTGAGCAGAATTTACAGCGGCCCCAGCCGACCCTGGCGCAGTTAGCTGAAGCGGCGGAATTGTACCGTGGGGAGTTCCTCCAGGATTTTAATTTGCGGGATGCGCCGCTGTTCGATGAGTGGGCTGTGGCGCAGCGGGAGCGGCTGCACCAGATGGCGCTGCGCGCACTCTATCGCCTGGCCACGTACCACGCGCAGCAGCGCGAATACCAGACAGGCATCAAATATCTGAACCGCCTGCTGGCCCTGGAGCCGTGGTTGGAAGAAGCACACCGGGAATTGATGCGCCTGTTCACGTTGACGGGGCAGCGCAGCATGGCCCTGATCCAATACGACGTTTGCCGGCAGATGCTGGCGGAAGAGTTGGGTATTGAGCCTGCCGCCGAGACAACGGCGTTGTATGAGCAGATTGTGGCAGGGGAATTGGAGCCGGACGCGGACATCGGCCCGGATTTGCCCACGCCACCCCCTGTCGCTCCACCGCCTCCTTCTGTCGCGCCTGCCCCTTTCCAGGCGCCGCGCCAGACGCCCCATTTCGTCGGTCGCCAGCTAGAACTGGCGCGGCTGGCGACGTTGCTCAAGGACGAGAATGGCCCGCGGCTGGCGGCGCTGGTGGGCATGGGCGGCGTGGGCAAGACGACGCTGGCTGTACAAACGGCGCACGCGCTGCGCCAGCATTTCGTGGACGGCGTATTATGGGCCAATGCCGCCGCCAGCGATCCCCTGGCTATTATGGAAAGCTGGGCGCAAGCCTATGGCGCTGATCTGACCCGCTACCCTGACCGCGACAGCCGCGCGGCGGCTTTGCGCGGCCTCATGGCTAACAAACACACCCTTATCCTCCTGGACGATGTGCGCGCCATGCACGTAGACTGTTTGTTTCCCGGCGATGGCCCCTGCGCCGTCCTCCTCACCACCCGCAATCTGGAAGTGGCCCGCGCCCTGACCAGTCACGTCTTTCCCCTGGACGTGCTGCCGCCCGCCAATGGCTACCAGTTGTTAGCCCGTATCCTGGGCGAGAAACGGGTGCTGCAAGAGGCAGACGCCGCCGAAGAAATCTGCGCCTTGCTGCAGCAGCTTCCCCTGGCGGTGGAAATTGCCGCCCAACGGCTGGCTTCTCGTTCGCGGCAGTCGCTGGTGAGTATGGCTTCTCGTTTGCGCGATGCCGGCAATCGCCTCAGCCTACAAATCATAGACCGCGCCGTCCGCGCCTCCTTTGCCGTCAGTTGGGATACCCTGGACGTTACTCTCCGGATTGTCTTTGCTGCATTAGGCTTGTTTGGCGGGCGCGCTTTTACCGCCGCGACGGTAGCCGCCCTGATGAATGTCGATCAAGATACCGCAGAAGATTACCTGTTTTCGCTGGCGGCGTTCTCCCTGATAGCCGAAGAAGGCGCAGACCGCTTCCGCCTGCACCCCCTGCTGGCGGATTTTGCCCAGGAGAAGTTCCAACAGACAGACGAGAAGCAAAACAACGTCCTGGCGGCGCGCCTGATCGCCCACTACCTGGCTCTTGCCCAGGCGCAGCCGCGGGATTACACAGCCTTACAGTCCGAATGGGAAAATCTGTTGGCGGCTGTGCGGCTGGCGCACCAGCAAGGACTGTGGCTGCAGACGTTGGCGTTGTGCGAAGCGCTCACCCCCGCCTGGTTTGCCCGCGGGCGGTTTTACGAAGCCCGCCAGGCATACCATTGGGCCAGCGCCGCCGCCGCGCAGCAGCCAGATGAGGCGGCTGCCGCCCGTATCTGGCTACAATGGGGCCAGGCCTGCCTGCGCCAGGGGGATTACAGTGAGGCGCAAACCTACCTGGAGCGCAGTTATACCCTGTTTGTCGCCTCTGGCGACCGGCGCGGCGCATCCACCGCCCGCTACGAACTGGCGGACATTGCTCAGGAACAAGGGAATTTACCCCAGGCGCGGGCATGGGTGCAGGAAATGCTGGCAATCTGGCAGCAGGCAGGTGCAGAAACGCCAGAACTGGCTGCCCTCCTCTACAAACTGGCAGACATTGATTATGGCGAAGGCTGGCATCAGACCGCCCGCCAGGAGGCGCAGCAGGCGCTCATTATCTGTGAGAAACTGGGCGACCGGCCGTGGGGCATAAAGGCGTTGCGCCTGTTAGCCACGATTGCCATCACCCTGAAGGAATATGACGAGGCCGAGACCCACTGCCGCCGCGCCCTGGCCTGGTGCGAAGAGTCCGGCGATCAACCGGCGTTGGCTTTCATTTTCTACAATCTGGCGACCATCCATCAGCGGCGCGGTCAGGATTTGCCGCAGGCGCGCCAATACGCCGCAGACGCCCTGAACCTGTTCGAGAAGATGGGGGACAGACGGTCGCAGGCGCAGGCGCTGTACGCCATGAGCCAGATTGACGCCGGGCTGGGGGATTACCAGGCTGCACTGGCGAAGGCGCAGCGCAGCCTGGATTTATGTGAAGCATTGGGAGATTTGTGGGGGCAGATATTTTTGCTGAAGCAGCTAGGCGATTTGCAGCACGCTCTCCAGCAAGACGAACTGGCGACAGCCCTCTGGCAGCAGGCGTTATCCCTGATAGGCGAGCGCGAACATCCCCTGAAAGCCTCGCTGCTAAAGCTCTTGCCGCCGGGATGATAGACACAAGCGCAGGGGCGTTAACCTCCCAGTAAACCGTGG
>CAYQYJ010000210.1:0-1988 GCA_964421605.1 uncultured Ardenticatenaceae bacterium
ACTAGCTGCTCCAGGATGGGGAAGGGGAGGCTGCCGTTTTGTAGGATCAGGTCGTGGAAGGCGGCGAGGTCGAAGGCGGGGCCCAGGGCGGTTTGCGCCTGGGCGCGCAGGCGGAGGAAGGTGAGTTGGCCTACTTTGTAGGTGGTGGCCTGGCCGGGCCAGACGATGTACCGTTCCACCTCGCTGGCAGCGACGCTGGCGGGCCAGTTCATGGTTTGCACGAAGTAGTCAATGGCTTGCTGCCGCGTCCAGCGTTGGGCGTGGATGCCGGTGTCCAGCACCAGGCGCACGGCGCGGAACAGTTCTGCCTGCAGGCGGCCAAAGTCGCCATAGGGGTCATCGGCGTAAACGCCATATTCCGCCGCCAGCCGCTCGGCGTATAACGCCCAGCCTTCGGCAAAACCGGTGAGTACGCTGGCGCGGCGGAAGGTGGGCAGGCTGGTCTCTTCCACTTGCAGCGACAACTGGAAGTGGTGGCCGGGGAGGCCTTCATGGTACGCCAGGGTGGGCAGTTCCACAAAGGAGATGAAGCGTCCCTGGGAGAGGTCGGCGGAAAAGTAACCCGGACGGGAGCCGTCCACGGGGGGCGGATTGTAGTAAGCCAGGGCGCCGCCTTCGCGGAAATCGGGCACGGGCACGATTTGCAGCGCCGCCTGGGGACGCAAGTTGAAGGCGTCCGCCATTTGCGCCATGCCCCGATCCATGGCGGCCTGGTAAGCGACAATGGCGGCGTCACGGTCAGCCTGGGCGTTAAGGCGGATGCCGCCGCCCGCCTGGTACATCTGCCCGATGCCCTGGCTCAAGTCGGGAGAGAAGCCCTGCGCCGCCAGCAGATCGCGCATTTCGCCCTGGATGCGGGCCACTTCCTGCAAGCCAAGTTCGTGAATCTCGGCGGCGGTCAGGTCGGTGCTGGTGTGGTGGCGCAGCGTGTAGGCGTAATAGGCGTCGCCGTCAGGCAGCTTCCAGACGCCGTCGGCGGCGGTAGCCTGCGCTTGCAGTTGGCGCAAATAGGCAGCCAGGCGGTCGTAGGCGGGGTAAACGGTGTTTTCCACTTGGGCCAGGGCGGCGGCAGCTACGGCTTCTTTGTCGGCGGCGCTGATGCTGTCCAGGTCATTAAGGCGGCGTTGAAATTCGGCAAAGAAAAGACTTTGGGCGGCGGGCTGGCCCGTAATGCTGTCCATTTCCCCTAAAACGCGATCAAAGACGAAGCGGGGGGGGATGACGCCCTGGGCGGCGCGCTGCTGCAGGGCTTCGATGGTCTGGTCGAATTTGACGCCCACCTGGGACAGGCGGGCGACATAATCCTGGGCGTCTGGCAGATGGCGCAGCGGGTGGACGTAAGCCAGGAAGGTGGGCAGGCTGTTCTGGATGCCAAACACCTGGTTGACGGGATAGTCGTGCAGGGCAAATTCCCGCCCGCGCACCTGGTCATCGAGCAGCCAGATGTAGACGTCGCGGGAGACGCGCTGCGCCGGGGTGAGGGCGGCAGGGTCAAGCGCCCGCAGGCGAATCAAGCCCAATTGCACAAGCTGATAGGTTTCCTCCTGGTAAGCAGGGGAGACGTTGGTCAATTCGCTCTGGGGGATGCCAAAATGGTCGGCAAGTCCGAGTTCGGTGGCCCATTCGGGGTCGCGGCGCAGCAGGTCAGCGAATATCTGCTCAAAGAGGGTGTCGGGGGTGAGCGTATCCCACTCTGTGGTGGCGGCAGGGGTGAAAGGCGGCAGGGTGACTGCCGGGGGCAGGGTGGCTGCCGGCGGCGGCGTGACCGGCAGCGGCGGCGGCTCTTTCTGGCAAGCGGTTAAGCCAAGCAGGGATAGGAGGAGCAGGAGGCGGAAGAGTGTGGATGGCATGGGAATCTCCGGGGAGGGGGGGAGAATAGTTAATTGGTGAATGGGTGAATTCGTGAATGGTTAATGGAGTGGGCGATTAGAAACCGAGTTTTTTAGAAAAACTCGGTTTCTATGGCGTTGTTTATGTTATTATACGGG
>CAYQYJ010000210.1:2088-6678 GCA_964421605.1 uncultured Ardenticatenaceae bacterium
GGGTGGGGAAGCGATTTTGGAAAATCGCTTTACGTGGTTGGTAAGGGGAACAGGGTATGCGCGAGTTTGATCTGGCTTATTTGCAGCTTCTAGGTAAACAGTATCCTTCGATTCAGGCGGCGGCGACGGAGATTATTAATCTGAACGCCAATTTGCAGTTGCCTAAGGGGACGGAGCATTTTTTGTCGGATATTCATGGGGAGTATGAGGCGTTTCGGCACGTTTTGCGCAATGGGTCGGGGTCTATCAAGCGGAAGATTGATGAGCATTTCGCCAATGAGCTGCCGGAAAATGAGAAGCGACATCTGGCAAGTTTGATTTATTACCCGGAGCAGAAGCTGTCGCAAACGTTGCAAAGCGTACCGGATGCGGCGGAGTGGTATCGCATTACGTTGTTCCGGCTGATCCGGTTGTGTCGCGTGGCTTCGTCGAAGTATACGCGGGGGGCGCTGCGGGCGGCGCTGCCGGCAGATTTCGCCTACATCATCGAAGAACTGCTGCATGAACAGGAAGGGATCGAGAACAAGCAGGAGTATTACCAGAGCATTATTGAGACGATCATTGAGACGGGGAGGGCGCGCGCTTTTATCACGGCGATGGCGTATCTGATCCAGCGGCTGGTTATCGCCCATTTGCACATCATTGGCGACATCTATGACCGGGGACCGGGGGCGCATTACATCATGGATACGTTGATGGCGTACCATTCGCTGGATATTCAATGGGGGAATCATGACATTGTGTGGATGGGGGCGGCTGCCGGCAGCGAAGCGTGCATTGCCAACGTGATTCGCGTGGGGCTGCGCTACGCCAACATGGAAACGCTGGAAACGGGGTACGCTATCAGTATGCTGCCGCTGGCTTCCTTTGCCGGGGACGTTTATGGGCAGGATGCGTGCAGTGCATTTTATTCGCAGGGGGCAGACGGGGCGGAGTATACGGCGAATGAACTGCGGCTGATGGCGCAAATGCACAAGGCGATTACGATCATCCAGCTTAAGTTGGAAGCGCAAATTATTTTGCGGCGACCGCATTACCGGATGGAAAACCGGCTGCTGCTGGATAAGATTGATTTCGCGCGGGGCACCGTTACCCTGGATGGGCAGGCATACCCGCTGCTTGACGCCCATTTCCCCACGGTTGATCCGCAAGACCCGTATGCGCTGACGCCGCGCGAGGCCATGGTGATGGAGCGGCTGAAGGTGTCGTTTGCCAACAGTGAACGGCTGCAACGGCACGTGCGCTTTCTGTATGCCAGGGGGGGGATGTATCTGACGCACAACGGCAACCTGTTGTACCACGGCTGCATCCCGATGCACCGGGATGGATCCTTTTGGGTGTTCCGCATTGAAGGGCAGGAGTTCAGCGTGAAGTCTTATATGGATCGCTTTGATATGCTGGCGCGGCAGGGGTATTTTGCGGAAGACCCGCAGCAGAAAGAGTATGGGCTGGACGCTATCTGGTATTTGTGGAGCGGCTCCCATTCGCCGCTGTTTGGCAAAGATAAGATGGCGACGTTTGAGCGGTATTTTGTGGCGGACAAAGCCACCCATGCGGAAGGCATGAACCCTTATTACCAGTTCCGCGACCAGGAAGAGACGGCGCGGCAAATTCTGACTCATTTTGGGTTGGACGCGGAGACGGGGCATATTATTAACGGGCACGTACCGGTGAAGGTGAAGAAGGGGGAAAGTCCGATTAAGGCGGGGGGGAAGTTGTTGGTGATTGACGGCGGCTTCTCCAAAGCGTATCACGAGAAGACGGGGATTGCGGGTTATACGCTTATCTTTAATTCGTATGGGCTGCTGCTGGCGGCGCACGATCCGTTTGAATCTACGCAAAAGGCGATTGAGTCGGCGCTGGATATTCATTCTAAAACGTACATTTTGCAGCCGAGTACGGCACGGCTGCGAGTGAAGGACACGGACGCGGGGCGGGCGATGGAGGCGCAGATTGAGGCGCTGCGGGCGTTGCTGCGGGCGTATCAGGCGGGGGTGATTAAGGGGTAGGGAGGAAAATAGTTAATTGGTGAATGGGTGAATGGGTGAATGGTTAACAGAAGGGGGGACAAACTAATAGTTTGTCCTACATGGGAGGAGCTTCGTTGAGGGCGGGGTGGGCGGCGATTTGGGAGAGGAGAGTGCCGGCATTCTGGCACTGCTGCTGCCAGAAAACAACGAATGGGGCCAGGGCAGGGCACGCCGCCGCCAGCGTTTGATAAGCGATCTGCCACGCCTGCCAATGGCGGCGCAGGTCAGCCAAAAAGGGGAGCGCCACGTTATATTGGGCCGCGGCGCGCAGCGCGTTGAGCAGCATTTGCTCTCGTTCGCCAAAGCCACGTGGCAGATCGCGCTGTCGCGCCAGGTAGCTTATGTCTTCGCGGCTGAGCCACAACCCGCTGTAGGGAGGCGTGAGCAGGAAGCGGGCAATGTCGCGCAGGCTGGTTTTGTCGTCTGCCAGCAGCGCCGGCGGGGGAGCGGCGAATGCGGCGACGCCGTCGCCATCTGGCGCAGTCTCGATGCCCAAGGCGTGGGCATGGTCTGCCGCCAGTTCCAGGAGGAGATCGCCCACTGCCTGATAAAACGGGAGCGGCTGCCGGCGCAGAGACACAACCAGCGGCGGCAGCCAGGGCAGCAGGCGCGTCTGTAAAAAATGGCGCTGCGCCGCCTGCGCCTGGGGGTCGCCCGATTCCGCGCCGCAGAGAAAAGCCAGAAACGCCAGTTGTACGCCGATGTGGTCAGGGGCGGCGGCGGCGGGTGGGGAAAAGGCGTATGGGCGATAGGTCTGGGCTACGGCTTCGGTTACGGGACCGCCCAACAAACCGGACGGATGGCGGAAGACGCTTTCGTAGGGGAAGAGGTTGAAGCCGAAAAGGCGCTGGTGGTCGGCGGCGGCTTCGTCGGGGTCGAAGGGGGCAGGTTGGGCGCCTGCCAGTTCGGCGAGGGCCATTACCTGGGGCAGGAGGGCGGGGGTGAGGCCGTGGAGGAGGAGTTGGCTGAGGAGGCGGTAGGCGTTGTGGCGGGCGTGGGCGAGTTGGGTGGGGGTCATTAGGAGGTTTAGCGGTGCAAGGCACTGGTCATAGGAGTTCCAAATCACCAAAACCGTTCGACCAGTGCCTTGCACCACCCTGAAGCTCAGGTGGGGAGTTGGGCGGAGCGCCAGGCTTCCATGCCGCCGGTGACGTTATAGAGATGGCGGTAGCCGCGGCGGAGCAAGATGCTGATGGCGGTGCTGGAGCGTTTGCCGGTGGCGCAGGTGACGGCAATGGGGGCATCCAGGGACAGGGAAAGTTTGCGCCACTGTTCCGGTCTGTCCAACTGGGGAACCATGTCTCTGTAGGGCAGCCAGTAGGCGGCGGCAATGTGTCCCTCATCCCATTCGTCTTTTTCGCGCACGTCCAGAACGTGCCAGGCTTTGGCGTCCAGTTGGCGCTGCAGGGTGTGTACGTCTATTTGGGGTACGGTGGCAATGGGGTAACCGGCGCGCATCCAGGCGGGAATGCCGGCATCCAGATACCCCACCACCGCCTGATCCAGCCCCACAAAAGCCATCTTAAACACGCACTGCTGCGCTTCCGCGGCGGTGTTGGCGACCAGAATGATGGGCGCGTCTGGGGGCGCAATCCACCCTACCCGCTGCTCAAACTCGCCGCTGGACATTTGCACGTTAAAAGCGCCAGGGATATGGCCCGCTCCATAGTCCGCCGAGGAACGGGCGTCCACCACGACATGCCCGGCGGCGATGAGGTCATGCGCCTGAGCCGGCGAAAGGGGCGCGGCCTGGGGCGTGGTCATGGTCAGGGGGCGACGTCCCTGGTTAATAGCCACAATGTTCAGAATGTTGGCGGGTTTGAGCGGCTGCTCATCCTGCATGTAAGCGGTAAATTTCTGGCGATCGGTGAAGCGCAAGGAGGGATTGTAGCGCCGTTCGTAACCCACTGTAGTGACAACCTTGCCACTGGTGACGCGGCCTCAGGTGGACCCGGCCAGGTGGCCGGGGTACACCTCGACGTGGTCGGGCAGGTTCAGGAAGCGGGGAATGGCGACGTCAAACAGAGCCGGCGCGCCTTCCGCGCCCGCCTGCGCCAGGTCGGGACGAGCCACGTCCCCCACCAGCACAAAATCGGCGGTGAGGATGCACCAGGGCTCGTCGCCGCGGGTGTGGTCGTATACGAGCAGGTTGATTTGCTCCGGGCGGTGGCCGGGCACGTGCAGGATTTCTAAGCCCACGCCGCCCAGGCGCAGTTTATCGCCGTGCTGTACGCGGGTGGCGGGGTAGGTGATGTCGGCGAGCGCCGGCAGAATCAACTCCCCCTCTGTCGCCGTCGCCAGCCGGCGCGCGCCAGATATATGGTCTGCGTGACTATGCGAATCAATGATGTAGCGAATGCGCGCATTGTGCTTGCGGGCCACGTCCAGGTAAGGCTGAATATCCCACAGGGGGTCAAATACGGCGCACTCGCCTACCCCATCGCAGCCGAGCATATACGTGGCGCAGCCTGTTTCCTCGCGGATTATTGTCTCAAACCACATGGCTAACCTCTTTGAAAAATAGATTCACGCAGCAGTCCGCTTACGCGGCACGCGGAGG
>CAYQYJ010000211.1:0-1751 GCA_964421605.1 uncultured Ardenticatenaceae bacterium
CCGCCTACGGCGGGGCTGACACCCATTTTTATGGGCAATTTTGGGCGCAGATGCGCCCAAAATTGCCCGGCGCCGCTGCCTTTTTGCCCACTTTACGGGGATGATAGGCGGTTAAAGAGATCGCCACGATTTACTGGGGTGTTACCCGACCTACCCCCAGCCAGACGATTCGGCGAATTATCCCACACAGCAGCGCAACTTTCCTTATGTGCGCCCGTATAGGCTTTAAGTCAGGACACTTAAGACTGAGGAGATGATTGTTTATGTCAGGACAACGCCTGGTGCGCAGCGATTCAGAAAAAGTCATAGCCGGCGTCTGCGGCGGCATCGCTATGTACCTCCAGATTGACCCCTTACTGGTGCGTATCGCCTTCCTGCTGCTTATCCCTGCCAGCGGTCTCGGGCCCTTGCTCTACCTGATTCTCATGGTCATCATGCCGCGCGAATCGGATCTGCAGACGGCTCCCCGCGCCTACGTGCAAGAAAACCTGGCCTCAATGGGTCAAACGTTCAGTGAAAGTATTGACAAAATGAGCCAATCAGAAAAGCGTCCAGTTGTAGGCGGCGCGATCCTGATATTGTTGGGGGTGTTTTTTCTGTTCAGCAACTTTGGCTGGTTTGATGCCGGCATCTTCTGGTCCCTCCTACTCGTAGCCGCGGGCCTCTTCATTTTGCTTCGCCGCTCAGAATAGGATTTACGCGCCATCCGCAAGAGTACAAAAGTTTGAGAGACTTTTGTACTCTACTACCCTGCACCGTCAACCTGCTACTGTTGCAGTTCTGGGCGGTTGTTGCTAATAGCCGCCAGCACGCGCATCGCCGGGCGCGTATCCGCCGTCATCCACTGCGCCTCCGGCAGCACGGGCAAAGTCACCGTAAAAGTCGTACCCTTCCCCACTTCACTGCTTACCGCAATCTCCCCGCCATGCGCCTGCGCAATCCACTGCGCAATAGACAACCCCAACCCTGACCCGCCTTGCGCCCGCGTGCGCGCCTTGTCCACCCGGTAAAAGCGATCAAAGATAAAGGGAATGTGCTGCGCAGGAATGCCCACGCCGCTGTCTGACACGCTGATTTGAGCCACGCCATTCTCCTTAGAGAGGGAGAGGCGCACTTTACCGCCGGCTGGCGTATATTTAACCGCATTATCCACCAGATTCAGCAACAGTTGGCGCAGCCGGTCCGCATCCCCCAGCAGCCGCACCTGGTCCACTTCCACCAGTTCAATACACACGCTGCTGCTCAAATGCTGCGCCTGACGGTAAACGTCCAGGAAAACCGTATCAAAATCTACAGGCTGCTTTTGAATAGGCAGCCCCCCCGCATCCGTACGCGCCAGAAAGAGCAGATCCCCCACCAGGCGCGTCATGCGCGCCAATTCCTCTTGCATGGCGCTTAGCGACTCCGGATCGGCTTCCCCCATGCGCCGCATCAAGTCCACATTGCCTTGCAGCGCCGTCAGCGGCGTGCGCAGTTCATGCGACACGTCCGCCAGGAAACGCTGCTGCGAGCGGAACAACTTCTCCAGCCGATCCAGGGTGTTATTCAGAGCCATCGTCAGGTGCCCAATTTCATCCTGGCGGCCCGTGTCTGGCAGCCGCTTGCTCAGATCATCCGCTCGCGTAATGCGTAGGGCCACCGCCGCCATTTCATCCAGCGGCTTGAGATAAGAGTGTGAAACCAACACCCCCACAAACAGAGACAACGTAACGGCGGCAAAGCCGGTAAACAACAGCGTCATCCGCAGGCGA
>CAYQYJ010000211.1:1851-6657 GCA_964421605.1 uncultured Ardenticatenaceae bacterium
TCCAGTTCGTCAGGCGAAATGACCATGGGCACGTTGCTCAGAAAAACAGCCTGGCTCTGGTCACGCACGCTGGTAGCCACTTCCTGTAAGCTCTCGTCAATCTCTGCCAGCAGCGTCTCCCGTGAGATGAAATACACGGCAGAACCAAATACCAGCAGGATAACGGCTAAGATGAAGGTATAGACCAGGGTCAGGCGCAGCCGAATAGACAAGGGTTGCTCCAAAAGGCAGGATCAGAACAGAAAAACAATGTACCAGCCCGGCAAAACGGGCGAAAACATCGGCGTCGGGTTTCAGCCGTAAACTGCCGGCAATTTTACAAGGTCAACATGAGATCAGAATGAGTAAACCCGTAACTTGCGCGCCACGCTGCCCGGCTCCCGCCAACGTCCAGGCGCGTCTGGCTATTCCTCGCGCAGCACGTAACCTATACCGCGCACCGTGTGGATCAGGCGCGGCAGGTCATCCTGCTCAGTTTTCTGGCGTAAATAGCGCACGTACACCTCGATGATGTTACTTTCGCCGCCAAAATCATAGTTCCACACGCGGTCAAAGATGACGTCCCGCGTCAAGACCTGGCGCGGATGGCGCATGAAAAGCTCTAGCAGTTCATACTCTTTCGCCGTCAAATCGAAGGTTCTGCCCGCGCGACGCCCCTGGCGTGTGCCTGTGTCCAGCTCCAAATCGGCAAAGCGGTAAACCTGCGGCTTGGCGGGCTGCGCCCGGCGCAGCAAAGCGCGCACGCGCGCCAGCAGTTCGTCAAACGAAAACGGTTTGGTCAAATAATCGTCTGCGCCGGCATCCAGACCCGTCACGCGGTCTTCAATAGACTCTTTCGCCGTCAGCATTAAAATGGGTACGTCGCTGGCAGCCCGCAGCCGCCGGCAAACCTCAAACCCATCAATGCCCGGCAGCATAATATCCAGCAGCACCAGGTCGGGCGGGTTGTCACGCGCCATGTCCAGACCAGCGCGGCCATCTGCAGCAGGATCCACGCGGTATCCTTCATAAGACAGACCGCGCTGCAAGAATTGGCGGATACGGTCTTCATCTTCAATTACCAGGATGCGGGCTGTTGTCACATTTTCCATAGTTCATTACTCGCTGTTATCAAGTAACCGTCCAAAAATAAACTTCATCAAGAAGTTCAACTTCTTCAGAGAAGTTGAACTTCTAAACAGGTAAGTTAATTTCCGACAGTGACCAACTTTCGTTGTTGTATCAGTCATTTACTTTGCGCCATTATAATGCGCTGTGGCCTGGATGCAACGGTAAAAGGTTACACCCCTCTGTAACGATAGCGCTGCTCTTAATCATGGTGGGTGTCAGCCCCGCCTGCGGCGGGGCTGACACCCATTTTTATGGGCAATTTTGGGCGCAGACGCGCCCAAAATTGCCCGGCGCCGATGCCTTTTTGCCCACTTTACGGGGACGATAGGCGTTTAAGAGATCGCCACGATTTACTGAGGTGTTACCTCTGTAATAATAGGCAGGCGATTTTGGAAAATCGGGTTACAGCGGTGTTAACGCTTCTGCCCACTGATCCCTATTTTCTACGCCGCCCTGGGCCGGAAAACTATTGCGGCAATAGTACGCGAACGGCGTTCCAGGTTCCCACCACGCCAGAACCATCCTGGCACAGGCGATACCCTTGCAGCGTGGTCGGGCTGGTGAAATAACCAATGGCGCGGGCGGCGCAATTAGCCCCGCCGCTATATTGCAGATAAATACGCGCTGGATTGGACAGGAAAGTCCAGCTTCCGCCAGTGCCATTGTCCACAAAAGTTTGACCGCTGAGCAAGGTGTAGAAACCGGCGCCAGAGGCGCCATTGTTCATGTTGTAGGTGTAGCTCAGGTTAAGCACTGGCGCGCCAGAGGCCGGGATGCTGAAGCTGTAATCTTCCACTTCACCGCCGGCAGCGCCGCCCGTCGTCACGGCTATGGGTTCGTCATTGCTGCGATAGAGCCGGAAGCGGGCGGGCAAAACGGCGGCGGGACCCAATCCAATTTGGGCTGTGCCGGGAATGGTCACGTCAATGACGCTGCTGCCGGCATTAACCGCCTGGCTTATGCCCATCTCATTCACGTCAAATGTTCCATTCAGGTTCCAGTCAAACCAGGCCGCCAGCCAACCATTACCGCCAGCCACATTGGCTGTGACCTGCACGGTTTGGTATGGATGCCAATAGCTGGCTTGAATAGATATGCCATCGTCGCTGCCGTTATCACTGCCGGCAGCGTCGCTGGCGTCTCCATCCCAGGCTGCCCCTAACTGCAAGCCATCGTAGGTGTGCCAGGCGGCGCCAAACGTGGGCAGGTCGCTTAAATCGGGTACGCCAAAGATCGCCCGAATGGGATCGTGGTCTGAACTGCGTTCGCTGCTGGGGAAATCGGCGTTCACATGAATCGGACTAAAGTCCGGCTGCCACAACAAACCCGGCAACTGCGTCGCCGCCAGATTATTGGTGACAAACATATAATCCAGCACTTCGCTTTCCCCGTTAAACACATATCCCCATTGCTGCGCCGGTGGCAGCAGAATATGGAAATTGGTGATGCCGGCAGCCGCATCCAGAATGTCAATCGGCGAAGAACCCAACGTATCATTCAAGTCGCCGCCGCCAATCGCCCTTTCCCCCACGTTTTGGTGATGCACCAAAATGTCGCGCAGGTCAGCCGCCTCTTTCTCCCGAATGTCGGTGCAATCGGGCGTGGCGCAGCTACCGCTGGCGCGCTTGGACTTAAAGTGCGCCGTGTACAGACGTATATCCGTCTGGAAGGCTGTGCCGGCATGGAAGCGGAACAACGCTGTTGCCGGCACGCGCACAAAGTCCAACACCCCATCAGCCACCCAGGACGTATACGGCGCGCCGCTGACGGGCGTCACCCCGCCCACCAGGCTGACCAGATTACTGCGGTAAAGGAACCCCTGCGAAATATCCCGACCATCCCCCGATTCCACATAAACGCCCGTCCAGGTCGCCCCCGGCGTCAACGCCGCCACCGTAGCTGCCAGGTCATTGTACACCTGCTGCTTCCCTTCCATTTCTTGCACGCCGATCACCTGGCACGCTTTCATGCTGTTCACCATAACGGCGGCGACCTCATCCAGTTTAGCCTGATACAGCGCCTCACCTGCCGGCGTGCCACTGTCCGGCCAACCAGGCGCCCAATCCCCCCAATCTCCCTGTCCATCGTTAATGTGGTCAAACAGGTTTTCCACGTTAAAGGAACAGATGTCGAACTCCTGCGCCAGCGGATTGCGTTCCGGGTTATAAGCGATGACGTCGGCGTTATCTACATAGGTCAAACTGGGCGGCGCATCAATCAGCAGGGTGTACTTATCAAATTGATAACCCAACACGCCCGTGACATTGACCCCAGCGATGTCGTCGCCAAAATCCAGGTCAGGCAAATCCTGATTCAGCCCGCCGCTGAGGTAGTTAATGCCCTGGTAGCCAGGGTAATCCATCTCGAACACGCGGCCGTAGTCGGGAATGGAACTGCCAAAATCCACAAAGGCAATCTCCGGATCGCCGGCAGGGAAGTCGGAAATGAACCGTTTGGTAGCGCCTACCACCCAACCAGCAAACGACATGCGTACCCGCATCCCTTCGTACTGCTCATACAGGGTCATGGGGTCCATATTGGGGTTGGTGTTCGGCTGAATGAGCGTCGCCGCTGGCGGCGTGCAGCTACCGACCACGTTCACGCTGTTCCCTGATTGGAACTCTGTCGTGTCGTAATACTCAATAATCTGACCAGAAACCGTCACACGGTCGCCAATTTCCCAGCCGCCCGGATTGTCCCAGGTGCTGTATTGGTACACAAAAATGCCATCAGAAGTCGCCGCATTCCCATCGCCGCTCTCATCCTGAAAGTAAAATCCCGTGTCGGTCACGCCCGTAATACAGCCGGGGATATTGACTACGTTGCGATTCTCGCAAGGCGAAACGTTGCCCGGTCCCTGAATTTCGGGAATGGTCGTACACGGAGAAGGCGTATTGGTGGGCGTAGGCGTCGGTCCGCCAGGGGGCAGAATGTTGAATGGGCCTGCCGGCATAATCTGCCGCACCGCATCATCCCCCGTCCAATTAACTGTACCGCTAATCGCTCCCAGAAAGTCTACCTGTGTCCCTTCGGTCGGGCCCACGTACACCGCGTTATCCACTTCGTTCAGGGCAATAGCCGTGTATCCGTTGCTCAACCCCAGCGGCAGGGCAGATGTATTGGAACTGATAGCATCTGGCTGCCAGCCACTGCCTTCGCTGTTGAGGGCATAAATGAAAGTGGGCGCAGCTTCGGTTCCCTGATAGGACAAAATCTGGTCGCCACTGACAGAAAAAGCGACGCTGCCAGAAAGAGAGGTGGTCCAGACCGCTGTACTGGCAAATGGCGCAGTCATATCTACCACTGTCCCGGCAGCCACAGGCACATTCGCCGTCATCGTCAGGATGCCTTCGCCCATGCGGAAGGTGTTGTCCGCTTTCCAACCATTGTCGGTGAATTTGATTTCCGTGCCGGCAGCCACGTCCACCAACAACACAAAAGCAAACTCGTCCGGATCATCATAATTAAAACCGACAAGCGCCAGGTCGCCCGCCGCCAGAGTGGAAGCAGCCTGCGCCCGCCCGCCGCCAATCAGCGCCAGCAAGACGGCGCCAGCCAGCATCAATAACAAAACCATGCCTACAGGTCTTTGCAACACAACGAACTCCTTTATGAATTTGTCAACAACGCCAGGAAAAAATGAGAGAGGGTCTGGCAATCATTCCCACTGAACTACCGGAAATTGTAACAGAACGC
>CAYQYJ010000212.1:0-3112 GCA_964421605.1 uncultured Ardenticatenaceae bacterium
ACGCCGTCACCTTCACCAGCCCTTCCAGCGTGCGCAACTTCCTCAAGATTTTGGACGACGCCCACCTGAACGGCGTGCGCCGCCAGCTTGACCAGGCATTGATTGTTTGTATTGGCCCCGTCACTGCCGCCGCCGCCCGGCAGTGCGGCTTTGCCGTGTCCGCCGTGCCCGACGAATATACGATGGATGGCTTGATAACGGCGTTGGTTGCGCTTTTTGCCATACGCCAACCGGAGTAAATGGATGATCACGACCACCAGGCCGCCCCAAAGCGAAGCCATATCTTTACCTGCGCGCCCGCGGCGGCTGCGCCTTTCGCCGCAGTTGCGGGCTATGGTGCGCGAAACGCATCTGCGTCCAGAAGATTTTATTTATCCCCTTTTTGTGACGCACGGTCAGGGCGTGCGCCGCGCGGTCAGTTCGATGCCGGGCGTTTACCAGCTATCGGTAGACCAACTGCCCGCTACCGTGGAGACGGCGGCGCGTCTGGGGGTTCCGGCGGTGATTTTATTTGGATTGCCGGCAGTCAAAGACCCCATTGGCCTGGAAAACTTCGACCCGGACGGCATTGTGCCCCAGGCGGCGCGGGCCATTAAGGCTGCCGCGCCCGATATGGTGGTCATCACCGACGTTTGCCTGTGCGAATACACCGATCACGGTCACTGCGGGCTGCTGAACGCGGACAGCCCACATCTGCCTGCGGGATACGTCCTCAACGACCCCACCCTGGACATTCTGGCGCGCACGGCGGTCTGCCATGCGGCGGCGGGCGCGGACATCGTGGCCCCCAGCGGCATGATGGACGGCATGGTCGCCGCCATTCGTCGCGCCCTGGACGCGGGCGACTTTCAACACGTCTCCATCATGTCCTACGCCGTTAAGTACGCTTCTGCCTTTTATGGCCCTTTCCGCGACGCTGCCGATGGCGCGCCCAAATTTGGCGACCGCAAAACGCACCAGATGGACCCGGCCAACGCCCGCGAGGCGCTGCGCGAGGCGGCGCTGGATGTGGCGGAAGGGGCTGATTTCTTAATGGTCAAACCCGCCTTGCCCTATCTGGACGTGATTCGGCGGGTGCGCGACGCCTTCCCTGAACTGCCGCTGGCGGCGTACAACGTCAGCGGCGAGTACGCCATGATTAAGGCCGCCGCTGCTAACGGCTGGCTCAACGAAGAACAGGCAACGCTGGAAGCGTTGTTGGGCATCAAACGGGCGGGCGCCGATCTGATCATCACCTATCACGCCCTCGACGCTGCGCGTTGGTTGGGCTAAGAGGAACCGCTTTTATGAGTGAAAACGATTTAGAACAACTGGACATCAATGAAAAAGGGCGCGGTCAGGATGGTCAGACGATCTCCAGCGACCGCCGCCTGTTTATGCAGTTCATGGCGTTTGGCGGCTGCCCAGAACCGTCGGCGCTGATTGCGGCTTTGGCAGATGCCGGCATTCCCGGCGTCCTCTACGAAGACATCAACGATCCCCAAGGCGTTGCCCTGCTGACCTTCAGCGAAACGCCCGACTTCTTTTTGACCACCCTGCGCCGCCTGCTCAACTGCCCCCCTTTTAGCCAGTTGACGCCCAAACCCGAATACACCATGCTGGGGCGCACCTACACCCTGGGTTACGAACCAGACCTGGAGGAAACGCTGATTAACCGTCCCCGCCGCCGCGTCACCAGCCCTGATTTGCCCTGGGCTATCTGGTATCCGCTGCGCCGCGCGGGCTCTTTTGAACAGCTTTCGGCGCAGGAACAGCGCGTCATCCTGATGGAACATGGCGGCATTGGCCGCGCCTATGGGCGGGCGGGCTTAGGCACGGATATCCGCCTGGCCTGCCACGGTCTGGACAAGAACGACAACGATTTTGTGGTGGGCTTGATTGGCCCCGAACTGTATCCGCTCTCTTCTATCGTGCAGCGGATGCGCAAAACGAAACAGACATCGCTGCATTTAGAACGGTTGGGGCCGTTTTTTGCCGGCAAAGCCATCTGGCAAAAAGACCTGACAAACGATGGCGAATAACAGCACAGAGGAAGTAATGACCCCCACAACCCTACCCGCCGCCGCGCCTCCGGTCGCCGCGACCACCGAACCTACCGCCCCCTTCTTGCGCGCCTGTCGCCGCCTGCCTGCGCCCCACACGCCCATCTGGCTCATGCGCCAGGCGGGCCGCTACATGGCTGAATACCGCGCCATCCGCGCCCAGCACACCATGCTGGAAGTTATCCAGACCCCCGAACTGGCTGCCGCCGTCACCTTACAGCCCATTGATGCCTTTGACCTGGATGCCGCCATCATCTTCGCCGACATCTTGCCCCCCCTGATCGGCATGGGGCTGCAACTGGAATTCGTCAAGGGAGAAGGTCCCGTCATCCACAACCCCATCGCCCGCCCCTACGACATTGACATTCTGGCTACCCCGCCCGCCGCCGAAACGATGGCTGCCACTCTGGCAGCGATTAAACTGGTCGCCGCCGAACTGGCCCCGCGCGGCATTCCCCTGATTGGCTTTGCGGGCGCGCCTTTCACCCTGGCCAGCTACGCCATAGAAGGCGGCGGCTCCAAAAATTACACCCAGGTCAAAGCCTTGATGCTTCACGAGCCTGCCGCCTGGAAACGGCTCATGACCAAACTCGTCACCGTGCAGGCAGATTACCTGCGGCAGCAGGCAGCCGCAGGCGCGGCGGCGCTGCAAATTTTCGATTCCTGGGCCGGCCTGGCGTTGAGCCAACAAGATTACGTGCGCTATGTGCAGCCGTACAACACTGCTCTTTTGGAGATGCTGCGCCCGACGGGCGTGCCCATCATCAACTTCAGCACGGGAACTGCCGCGTATTTGCCCCAGGTGGCTGCCTGCGGCGGCGACGTGATTGGCGTGGATTGGCGCATGCCGCTGGATTGGGCCTGGGCGCAGATTGGTTATGACCGCGCCATTCAAGGCAACCTCGATCCGGTAGCTTTGCTGGGGCCCTGGCGCGAACTGCGGGCGCGCGTGGATGAAATCCTGCAGCAGGCGGGCGGTCGCCCCGGCCACATTTTCAACCTGGGGCACGGCATCTTCCCCAACACGCCTGTAGACAATGTGCGGCGGCTGGTGGATTACGTCCACGAAC
>CAYQYJ010000212.1:3212-6621 GCA_964421605.1 uncultured Ardenticatenaceae bacterium
GACCGTGGATTACGTGCACGAACAGACAGCGGGAGACCAACATGAGTAACATTCGCTACCCCCTGGGCGTGCTCATTATGGCTTATGGCGGGCCCAACTCGCTGGAAGAAATCCCTGGCTACCTGGCGGACATCCGCAGCGGGCGTCCGACTACGCCGGCTGTGCTGGCGGAAATAACCCACAATTACCGCCAGATTGGCGGCAAATCCCCGTTATTAGCCATTACGCAGCAACAAGTGGCTGCCGTGGCCGCCCAACTGGACCCTGCCCTGTTTCGCTGCTACCTGGGGATGCGCCATTGGTCTCCCTGGATCGAAGAAGTGGTGGGCCAGATGCTGGCTGACGGCATCACCCACGCCATCAGCCTGGTTTTAGCGCCCCACTTCAGTAAGTTGAGCGTGGCCAAATATCAAGCCAAGATTGCTGACGGCCTGGAAATGGGTCGCGGGCAGATTGCGTTTGCCCACGTTGCCAGCTACCATGATGCGCCGCTCCTTATCGCAGCGTTGGCGAACCGCGTGCAGGAAGGTTTGCAGCGTTGGCCCGCAGCGGAGCGAAATGACGTCCACGTCGTTTTTAGCGCCCACAGCCTGCCCACCCGCATTCTGAAAATGGGCGATCCCTACGACAGCCAGCTACGCGAGACGGCTCGCCTGACAGCGGAGCGGGCGGGTCTGCCGCCGCAGCGTTGGTCCTGGAGCTACCAGTCGGCCGGGCGCAGCCCCGAACCGTGGTTGGGGCCGCAGTTGCAGGAGTATCTGCCCACCTTAGCTGCGCAAGGGATTAAAAACGTCATCAGCATTCCCGTTGGTTTTGTCTCTGACCATGTGGAAATTTTGTATGACATTGACATCCAGGCGCAGGAAATTGCCCGCGCGCACGGGATGCGCCTGGAACGCCCCCCTGCTTTGAACACCGATCCCCTGTTTATCGCCACGCTGGTTGACCTGGTGCAGCGGCAGGCTGCGCCCTGGCTGGAGGCGTGAGGAGCCGCTATGCTGCCTATCGCAAAATCTGTCGCTTTGTTTGCCGAAGCCCAAACGCTGCTGCCAGGCGGCGTCAATTCGCCTGTGCGCGCCTTTCGCGCGGTGGGGGGACAGCCGCTTTTCATTGAGCGCGGCGCGGGGGCGTATTTGTATGACGTGGATGGCAACCAGTATGTAGATTATGTATTGTCTTGGGGGCCCCTGATTGCCGGACATGCCCATCCGCAGGTGGTAGCGGCGCTGCATGCCGCTATAGAGCGGGGAACCAGCTACGGCGCGCCCAATCCGCTGGAGATTGATCTGGCGCGGCTGGTGACGGCTATGATGCCGCACGTGGAAATGGTGCGGTTTGTCAACTCTGGCACAGAAGCGACGATGAGCGCCCTGCGGCTGGCGCGCGCTTTTACGGGGCGGCACAAAATCATCAAGTTTGAGGGCAACTATCACGGCCACGCCGATTTGCTGCTGGTGCAGGCAGGTTCGGGCGTGGCGACTTTGGGTTTGCCAGACAGCCCTGGTGTGCCGCCCGCCACAACGGCGGACACCCTGACCGCGCCCTATAATGATCTGGCGGCAATCGCCCAATTATGTGAGCAGTTCCATGACCAGATTGCCGCCATTATTGTGGAACCGGTCAGCGGCAACATGGGGTTGGTGCCGCCGCTGCCGGGTTTCCTGGCGGGGCTGCGGGACCTGGCGACGCAGGCGGGGGCGCTGCTGATTTTCGACGAGGTGATGACGGGTTTTCGCGTGCATCCAGGCGGAGCGCAGACGTTGTATGGCGTCCGCCCTGACCTGACCGCATTGGGGAAGGTGATTGGCGGCGGGCTGCCTGTTGGCGCGTACGGCGGGCGGCGGGAGATTATGGAATGGGTGGCCCCGCTGGGCCCGATGTATCAGGCGGGCACGTTGTCGGGCAATCCGCTGGCGATGGCGGCGGGGCTGGCAACGCTGCAAATTTTGCGGCAGCCAGGGGTGTGGGAGGCGTTAGAGGCGACGGGGGAGGCGTTGGCGGCGGGGTTGCGAGAGAGGGCGGAGAATGCCGGCATTCCCGTGCAAATCGCCCGCGTGGGCACGATGTTTGGCCTGTTTTTCAGCGCTCAACCCGTCATTAACTGGCAAACGGCGCGGCGGGCGGACACAGAACGGTTCAAAACGTATTTCCAGGCCATGCTGGCGCAGGGCGTTTACCTGGCCCCCTCCCAGTTTGAAGCGGGCTTTATCTCCACTGCCCACGGCCCAACCGAAATCGCCGCCACCCTGAACGCCGCTAAGAACGCCTTTACCCTGCTCTCTAACTGAGCCATTTCCCCATGCGCCTGCTAAAATGGTAGCCAGTGGTGAGTGATCAGTGGTCAGCGATTGGCCCATCCTACTCACAAAACAAATCGTAACCGTTCACTCCTCCCGTAGGTTGAACTTGTCGAAACCGGCTCCCTTCGACAGGCTCTGAGTTTACCGAAGGGGAGCGGGAGTGGATAGTTCCAACAAATCTGTGTAAATCTGCGAAATCTGTGATTCTCTTAATCTATCGTGGCAGGCTCTTATGGACGAGACGTTATCGGTAGCCGGAATTGCCCAGGCCTTGACGACGCGCTGGCTGGGGCGAGAAATCCATTACTTCCCCGAAATTGATTCCACCAACCGGTGGCTGCGGCAAGAAGCCAGTTTGCGCCCGGATCTGTCGCCAGGGACGCTGGCTGTCGCCGATTTTCAGACACAGGGCCGTGGGCGGCATGAGCGACGCTGGGAAGCTCCCGCCAATACCTGTTTGCTTTTCTCCCTCTTCTTGCGACCAGATTGGCCCCCAGAGCAGGCAAACTGGTTGACGATGATGGCCGGGTTGGCGGCTGTGGAAGCCATTGCCGCTGCCGCTGGCTTGCAAACCCGGCTCAAATGGCCTAATGACGTGGTTGTGGGCGCAGCCGGTGGCGAGTGGCGCAAGCTGGGCGGCATTTTGTTGGAAGGGGTGTGGCAGGCGGGGCGGTTGGCGCAGGCGGTGTTGGGGGTGGGGCTGAATGTGAATGTGCCGGCAGCCGCGCTGCCCTCCTTTCCCATTCCGCCCACCAGCATCCTGGCGGAAACGGGCCAGCCCGTTAACAGACGCGCCCTGTTAGCCACGCTGCTGCGGCGGCTGGAAACCCATTATGAAGCCGCCGCCGCCGGCCGCTCGCCGCAGCCAGCCTGGGAATCCCACCTCATCTGGCGCAACCAATGGGTGCAAATTCAGGAAGGGGAGACGTTCCTGGCTGCCGGCATCTTTATGGGAACGGACAGTTGGGGCAGGCTGCTGCTGCGCGACGAAGGGGGCTATATCCACACGATTGCCGCTGGCGACGCCAGCCTGCGCCCGATCTAAACATGCCTCAAGTCAGGTTGACATTTTGCCAGATTGCGAGTAGCCTTTGGGGAAGGAAGAAGGT
>CAYQYJ010000213.1:0-6602 GCA_964421605.1 uncultured Ardenticatenaceae bacterium
ACTTTGTGGGGCCGATAAGCGGTTAAAGAGATCGCCACGATTTACTGGAGTGTTATCCTTAGTTGCACAGTGGTGAAAAAATGACAAAATACAGTAATGGTCGGGCGGGCAGGACGTATTTCTCCGGTTGGCTGACCCCGTAGGTGGAAGTTGCGGTACAATAAGGGGAGGTAGAATAGGATGGCAGTGGAGAAAATCGGCGGCAGTGTTATTTGAGGCGCATTCATGAAGCAATATGGCAGGGATAGGTGGTGGCCTTTTGCCGAGGGCGGCGGGGCAACAATTGGGATTGTATCGGTTTTTTGGGCGCTGCTGGTCGGATTGTGGCGCCGGTGGCCAAATCTATTAACGGGCAGTCTGTCTGTGCTAGGGGGGGCTTTGTGGGGGTTGATATTGTACTTCTTCCGCGACCCCAGGCGGGAAAGTCCAACACAACCGGGATTGGTGGTCAGTCCAGGGGACGGAGAGGTGGTAGCCATTGCCACAGAAGCGGAACCGCATACCGCGCAGCCAGAGGCGATACGGATTAGCATTTTTCTATCGGTGCTGGACGTCCATGTGCAGCGGACGCCCATTGGCGGGCGGGTGGTGGCCTGGGCGCACCATCCGGGGCAATTTTTACAGGCATTTCGCCCGGAAGCGTCTGAAGTGAATGAGCATATCTCTATGGTGATTGAGTCGCCGTATGGGTTGGTGTTGGTGAAGCAAATTGCCGGCATTATGGCTCGCCGCTGCGTCAATTACGCCCAGGTGGGGGATGAACTGCGTACGGGCCAACGTTTTGGGTTGATTCGTTTTGGCTCACGGGTTGACCTCTATTTGCCGCCAACGGCCCAGGTGTTGACCGCTATTGGCGATAAAGTGTATGGGGGCATTACCCCGCTGGCTCAATTCCCCTCTGAGGCGCGCCATGCGTAACAACTACCGTTATCTGGTTCCCAACAGTATCACTTTTCTTTCCTTGATTTGCGGCATTGTTTCCATCATGTCCGCAGCTACGGGCAATCTGCAACTGGCAGGCGGCCTCATTCTTGCCAGTTACGTCCTGGATTTGTTTGATGGGGAGATGGCGCGGCGGTTGAATGCCGGCAGTTCCTTTGGCCTGCAACTGGATTCCCTGGTGGATATGGTCAGCCTGGGCACTGCCCCAGCCGTGCTGGTCTTTATGCGGCTGCAAGCCAGCGACCTCTCCCCTCTGTTGATCTGGCCCTTTGTGGTCCTGACGCCCATGGCAGGCGCCTTTCGCCTGGCGCGCTTTAACTTGTTGCCCGTGAAGTTAAGCGGCTCGGCAGATTCGCTGGGATTGACTATCTCCACCGCAGGAGCGACGCAGGCTTTGGCGGTGTTGTCAGATTTAGCGCTGCCGGACAGATTCCTGCCAGATATCTTTTACCCGTTCCTGCTGCTAGGGCTTTGCCTGCTCATGGTGAGCATGATTCGCTTCCCATCGCTGGCCTGGGTCGTGTCGCGCAAACGGTTGACGGTACTGTTTCTGAGCATGATTGTCGTCTCCCTCTTTTTCTGGCCCTTTGTGCTCACCTGGTTCCTGGTTACCAACGGCTATCTGGGAGCCAGCCTGCTGCGAGCGGGCCTTTTGCTGCGCGGGGGACAGGTATGACCACACCCTGGATCAGACGTGCGCAAGGGACTGTCCTGGCTACGGCAGCCCGGCTGATGCAGCGCACGGCCCGCTTTCAGGTGGACGGGCTAGAACGATGGCAAGCCGCGCAAGCCAACAACCAACCCGTTATCCTGGCCGCCTGGCATGGCATGACCATGATGCTGGCGGGGTTTTTCTTGCAGCAGTACGACATGAGCAAGCTGGTGTTGATGATGCCCGACGACTGGCGCGGCGAAGCGTTGAGCGTGTTTGCCCAGAAAGTGGGGGCGCACCCTTTCCCTATGAACTTAAAAGGGGATGACACCCTGGCGGCAGCGCGCACGTTTGCGCAGTTGGTGCGGCTGGTGAAGCAAGGGAAGGATTGTTACATGACGCCCGATGGGCCCGACGGGCCGGCGTACGTAATTAAGCCAGGCGTAGCTTATCTGGCGCAAAAAACCCAGGCGCTGCTGTTGCCCATTGGGGCGTACACGCGCGGCGGTTACAGTCTGCGCCGTTGGGATACGTACGTCGTGCCGTATCCTTTTGCGCGCATTTCCCTGGTCATTGGGGCGCCGGTGGTTGCGCCAGCCAAAGCGCCATACGAAGCCATCACCGAACCGTTGACCGATGCGCTGCACCGGGCAACGGCCCAGGCGCGGGCCAACTATTACGAGGCAAGACAATATGAGTAAAATGAAATATTGGTGGGGTATTGTGCAAGGGGAACTGCTTTTCAACTACATTCGCCTGGTGACGCGCACGGCGCGTATGAGCGTCGAAGGAGTCGAAAATCTGGAAGCAGCCAAAGCCAGCGGTCACCCGGTGCTGTGGGCATTGTGGCACCAACAGGTGATGATGGTGGTCAACTACATAGACCGTTTTGAGAACACCTCCCAATATAGCTCTATTCTGGTTGGCGGCGAGCGGGGCGTTACGCTTAATCACGTGGGCAACCGATTGGGCACCGGCCCATCTTACACGGTAGATATGCAAGGGAACCCCATGGCAGCCGGACGATCTGTGCTGCAAGTGATTAAAGCCATGAAAGATGGGTATCGCTCGGTGATCGCCCCAGATGGGCCAGATGGGCCAGCCTTTGTGCCCAAAGATGGCGTCTTTTTCCTGGCGCAAAAAGCGCAGGCGGCAGTGCTGCCGTTTGGGGCGGCGGCTAATCCGGCTATCCGGCTAAATCGCTGGGACGAATACGTGGTGACTATTCCTTTCTCGAGGATGTATTTTGTCTTTGGCAAACCGATTCTGGTAGGGCGCAAGACAGATAAGGAAAGTTTGCGGGAGCAGATTGTTAAGGCTTTGCACGCAGCGCGCAATCGGGCGCAAGAGTTAGCGGGCCAGGCGCGCCCCATGTTGACAGGCGCCTAGCAGTTTGTCGGAAAAGTCATTAGTAGCCCGCTGATGACGCTGAGGTAGCACTGCACTTAATCATGGTGGCCGATGCCTTGCCCGTTTTGTGGAGCCGATATGCCGTTGAAGAGAGCGCCACGGTTTAATGGGGTGTTACCCTGCGTCATCAGCGTCCCATTCTTTCAGTTCTCCGACGGGCTGCTAGCGCGGGCAAGATGCCCACGCCACAGCTTTAGCCGTAGACGCGCAGCAAAACCTGGGGCGTTATGTATGCCTCGATGAAGGCCGCCAGGATAAGCAGGGGGATAGCAATGCCGACCAACAGACGGGCAAAGTGGGCGGCGGCTTGCAGCCAGCTTTCGCTGACGGTGCAGTCTGGCGGCGGAGCAATCAGGACAATTTGCCAGCGTAAGGCAGCGGAAGCCAGTAACCATAAGACAGGCAGTTCCACAATGGCATGGGGGATGATGGTCGCCAGCAAAAAGGTGAATGGATTCTGACCAGCGGCGGCTAGTTGCGCGGCGCCAAAGCTGATGAGCGTCCAGGGGAGCATAAAGACCAGGACACCCATGACGCCAAAGGTGAAGATACCCAATAACGCTTGCAGCAGCAGCACGCGCACGTTTTGGGCAAAAATGAGCCAGGGGAGGTCAGCCTGGATCGTCTGGATGAAGCGGAAGTTGTCTAGAATGGTGGGGCCTGTCAGTTGGGATTGGATGGCTGCGGGAAAGGGGTAGGCGTCGGTCAGGACGCGGCCCAACACAAGCGCTCCCAGGAAGGCGATGGCGGTGGCGAATGCCGGCAATTTCAACTGCCGCAACAAGCTAAATGTCTGCCCGTACCAGGCGCGCACGCCGGGCCATTTGCCCGCTGCCGCTCCCCCCACAAAATGCGCCCAGAAGTAGCGCGCCATCCAACCTAACCGAAGCTGGTCAATATCCCGTCCCAGCAGTTCCTCGCGGTTAAACAGGTGGATGCCCATGCGCAGCAGGACAACAGCAGTCACCGACAACCCCAAAATCACCCACCACAACCCGGCGTAGTTGGCAAAGAACAGGGCTACCGCTTCCGTCTGAATCAACAACGCCATAGGCACAATGATAAAACTCGCCAGCAAGTTGGAAGCGCGTACGCTGGTGGTCTGGCTGGAAATGACAACAGCCCCGGACACCATGACGATCCCCTGCACCGTGGTGATCAAAATTGTCTGGATAAACAGCGTAAGCGGCGCGTACCATTGCACGGTGACCGCCAACCCCACCAGATAAACGGCAATGCCCAGGTAGCTGGCGACCAGGGGGGGAACGACGGCAGCCAGCATTTTGCCTACGTAAAGCTGCATATTGGTCAGGGGCGTAGCCAGCAGCGGCTCCAGGCTCTTGCGCTCTTTCTCCCCTACGAAGGTTTCCAGAGCGATAACGAGCGAGAAGGACATGGGAAAGAAGCCCACGACCAACAGCAAGAACGGGATCAACCGTTCGGCAATCAGATCCGCGCCAAACTGTCCCACAAAACCCAACAGGCGACCAGCCGTGAAGTTCATCAAGCCTGGGAAGAAGAGGGTGAGCAGCACGATGGGAATGATGATACGCCAGTCGCGGAAGGAATCGCGCACTTCGCGGCGGGTAACGATCAGAGCCATGCGTAAATCGTGGCGGGTAAAAACTGGCTGGCGGCTGGCGGTCTGTGAGGGTTGGGGGTGGTCAATAAGGGTCATGTCTTATTCACTGTTGTCTTGCGTTCCACCAGCGACGACGCGCAGGTAGACTTCCTCCAGGCTTTGGGTGACTTCCGTCAGGGAGACGACGCCCAGGCCCAGTTCGGTCAGCCGCTGCACCAGGCGCGGGTTGGCTTGCTGCGGCTCGTCGGCGCGAAAACGAAACGTATTGCCGTTGGCGTTTTCGATAGTTATGAGGTCGGTTAATGCCGGCAACTGCCCATTCGGCGCGCAGTTAAGGGTCACTTCCATGAGGGGCTTACCCAGAAGCTGCCGCTTCAACTGGGGGATAGCGCCGCAAGCCACAATTTGCCCCTGGCGAATAATAGCCATCTTATCAGCCAGGGCCTCTGCCTCAGCCAGGTTGTGCGTACACAAAATAATGGCGCGCCGATCTTGTCGCAGTTCGTTAATGGCGTCGCGCACCAGTTTGGCGCTGTGCGGGTCCATGGCCGAAGTTGGTTCATCCAACAGCAGCACAGCCGGGTCATGCAGCATGGCGCGGATGATGCCCACCTTTTGCCGCATCCCTTTTGAGTATTCGCCCAGGCGACGGTGGGCGGTGTTGGGCATGGCAAACCGGTCAAATAGACGCAGGCTGCGCTCTTTGCTCTCGGCGTCGGACAAGCCGTAGAGGCGTCCGTAGAAAATGAGGTATTCCAGACCGCTCATGCGGGTGTACAGGCCAGGCTGCTCGGTGAGCATTCCTATGCGGCGACGCACCTGATCAGCCTGGGAAACGACGTCGTATCCATTGATGCGCGCCCGGCCGCTGGTGGGTTTGAGAATGGCGCTGAGCATACGGACGGTGGTGGTTTTGCCGGCGCCGTTTGGCCCCAACAAAGCCAGCAGTTCTCCCTGACGCACTGTCAGGGAAAGGTCTTGTACGGCGGTAAAGGCGTCGAACTGCTTGGTTAGATTTTCGGCTTCAATCATAGTTGTACAAAATTACCCGGATGAGGGTGATGAATGGGCTGGAGATGACGCAGGCAAGATGCTGTGGGCATGATGCCCATGCACCAATGTTATAGGGATCAACACTCTGGCTGGCTGAATTGTGACAGAAAAAGGGGGAGAGGGTTACCGGTTGGTATAGGTCAATTGTCCTATTTAGATACGCCTGACAGACGCGCCTGCTCCTGACAGAAAGCGGGCAGGATGCCCGCGCTACAGAAGTTTCTGGCAAGGGCTGGCGTGGTGCTGCCTGGAGGGATTTGGGATATGATTACGTTGCACCATGCCAGTGCATGGGCGTTGGGGTATTTCTCTGGTGCGTGGTGATTTGCTCAGGAGGGCAATTTTTATGTTTACTACCGTTTTGTCTGTTTTGATTTTGGTGGCGGGCGTGGGAGCGATTGGGGCGGATTATGCCGGCAAGAAACAACTCCACTACGTGCTCAAACCCTTGACCACGATCCTGATCATTGCGCTGGCCCTATGGGCGGCGCCGTCGCCAGCGTCGCTATACAGCATCGCTATCGTTATTGGCCTGGTTTTCTCTTTAGGCGGCGATGTTTTTCTGATGCTGCCAGGAGACCGTTTTCTGGCGGGATTGGTCAGTTTCTTGCTGGCGCACGTGGCCTATATTGTGGCTTTCGTTTCTGTGGGGGGCTTCCATCTGGCGCCGGTGGCGTTGGGGTTGCTGGCGCTGTATGGGGTCAGCCTGTTCCAGCAATTGTGGCCGGGGTTGGGGAGGATGAAAGTGCCGGCATTTATTTATATGCTAGCCATTCTGGTTATGGCCTGGCAGGCGATTGGCCTGTGGCAGGCGACGCGCCAATCCGGACACATGCTGGCAGCCATTGGCGCGCTGTTTTTCATTTTGTCCGACTCGATCCTGGCCTACAACCGTTTTCGCCGCCCCTTTGCCGCCGCCCGTCCCATCATCCTGGGCACCTACTACTTTGCCCAATGGCTCAT